>DWYI01000048.1 GCA_019118765.1 Candidatus Allofournierella merdavium
GATCTTCGGGCCCATCCTGCCCATCATCCCGGTGGGCGACATGGACGAGGCCATCGCCTTTGTGAACAGGCGGGAGAAGCCGCTGGCGCTCTACCTCTTCACCCGGGACCAGGCCACCGAGGACAAGGTCCTCGCCCGGTGCAGTTTTGGCGGCGGGTGCGTCAACGACACCATCATCCACCTGGCCACACACGACATGGGCTTTGGCGGCGTGGGCCAGAGCGGCATGGGCAACTACCACGGCAAGCGCAGCTTCGACGCCTTCAGCCACGAGAAGAGCATCGTGAAGAAGGCCCTCTGGCTGGACCTGGCCATGCGGTATATGCCCTACACCGAAAAGAACGAGAAAATGGTGCGCAAGTTCCTGAAATGAGTTTTTACGCACAGCGCCCCCGGGCCGCAGTTTCGCGGCCCGGGGGCGTTTTTTGTTCAGAATACGTCCCGGATGGGCTCCATCGAGTCCACCCCGGCGTAGTAGTCGGCTTTGGAGATCATGGCCATCAGACTTTCCGGCTTTCCCTCCCAGGCCGTGGAACAGATCACATAGAAATTGTCCGCGTTTTCCCCCAGAATGCGGGCCAGCGCGGTGCCCTGGCCCCCGTGATTGCGCAGGGTGATCTCGGTCAGTTCACCGCTTTGCAGGTCCAGCGCGAACAGGCACTCCTTCCAGGTATCGCTGTTGTCCGGCTCGGGCTTCCAGACAGTCTCCACCATCAGGCGGCCGTCCCGCACATAGGCCGTCTGGATGGTCTGCTCCGCCGGCCAGTTTTCGCCCAGGGCCGTGGTCCCGCCGGTGGCGAGGTCGGTCACTTCAAAGTTGCTCCGGCCCGCGCCGTGGCGGAGGAGTTTGCCGTCCCACACAAGGGCGAGGTCATACTCCTCCGCCGCCCACTGGGCCAGCGGGGTGTCCTCGCCGGTGCGGGGGTCCCAGGCGGCGAGGGTGGCGGTGGCGCGGTTCAGGATGTCCTGCTGCTGTTGCTCGTCCGCCGCCAGGTCGCCGGTGGCCTTGTAATACTCGTTCAGCAGAGCGTCGCCGTCGCTGGTGCGGTGCAGGATGCAGCCGCCCAGTGCCCCCACGGGTTGAAATCCCTCCGGCAGCGCCGCGCCGTACTCCACCGTGCCGGCGGCGGGGTCTACCCGGGCGGCCTTGCCCTCCACGGCGATCCACAGGCTGCCCTCCTCCTCGGCCATGGGGATGAGGGAGGTGTATTCCTGCACGCCGGACAGGACGTTCTTCCGCTCGCCCCCGCCCAGCGGCTGCGCGTCCAGCGACCAGGTGCCGTCCTGTTCCATACCGCCCTCCAGCAGCCAGTCGCCGGCCACCGCCAGTTCCCGCCAGCCTGCGCGCCAGGCGGGACAGCTCTCATCCCCGTGGGCGCAGCCCTCCACACCGCACAGCGGCGTGCGAGTGCGGGCGGCGTAGTCGATGCGGCAGAGCAGGAAGTGCTCGCCCTGGCCCACACATTCATAAAATCCGCTGTCGGTCTCCGCCGCCGGCGTGCCCATGTAGGCCCGCGCCACCGTGCTGGTGAGGGTATGTTCCCCGTCCAGCAGCTTTTCCACGGTGCTCCCGTTTGTCTGGGTCGCGCTTTCGCTCGCCGGCGGGGCGGATGCGCTCTGTCCCGTCTCCTGCCCCGCGCAGCCTGCCAGCAAAAACGCCGCCAGCGCCACGCCCAGGGCAGCGCGGGTGGTTCGCTTCAAAAACCGTTCCATTGTTGAACAGCCTCCTTTTTCCGGCAGGGCGGTTGCCGCCTCTGCCTTGATACTGCCCTCATTGTAGCCCCCGCTTTTATCCAACTTGCAGCCGGATCGTTTCCCCGGGGGCATTTTTCAGGAAAAAGAGGCCGCTTCCAGCAAAAATGTCTCGTGGGCGGCGCAAATCTGCAGCCGCAGCCGCCCCTGCTGGGAGCGCAGTTCCGTCGCCCCGGCCTGTACCGTTTCCGCCTCTTCCCAGTCGGGCAGCGCGTCCACCCCCAGCAGGGCGCGCCACTCCTCCAGCAGCGCCAGCGGGTCGGCGGGCGCGTCCGCCGGCCCGTACACCGCCAGCCGAACGGGCAGGCCGGTCACCGGTTCGGTGACAAGGTACACCTGCCCCAGCCGCACCCGCACAAAACCCATCTCGTCCCACCAGGCCTGGCCCAGGTCGCTCATCGCCAGCGCCTCGCCCAGCACCCGCCGGGTCTCACCGCTCAGATGTTCCATGCCGGACAGTTCCAGCAGCGTTTGCCGGGCGTTCTCCGCCGCCGCTTTGGCCGCTTCTTCCTCAAGGGGTTCCCAGCCCTCGCTCCAGCCGCCCAGCAGCGTCTCCCGCTCGTAAAGCTGGCTCACAAAGTCGTTCTCCCGCGCCGCGGCGCTCAACGCCAGGTCGGTGGCCGGGCGGGGCCGGGGCGCGGCGAACAACTCCCGGTCATAGGCCCCGCACACCGCCGCCGGCAGAGCCATGCTGCCCGCCGCCACCGCCAGCACCAGCAGCCAGAGGGCGGCGTTTTTCAGCCGGCATTTTACCTGTTTCACGCCCTCGCCTCCTTCAGTTCAAACCGCACAGCGGTGCCTTTTCCCGCTTCGCTCTCAATGGCAAGCTTGCCGCCATGGAGCCGGGCGATGCGCTCGCAGAGGGCAAGGCCGAACCCGCTGCCGTTCTGCGCCCGGGCGCGGGAGCGATCCACCATATAAAAGGGCTCCGTCACCCGGGCCAGCTCCTCTTGCGGGATGCCCCGGCCTTTGTCCCGCACCGTCAGCGTCACCCTGCCCTCTTGGGCCCGGGCGGTCAGGGTCACCTTGCCGTCCGCCGGGTCGGCCTTTTCCGCGTTGCTCACAAGATTCTGCACCAGCGCCAGCAACAAATCCGGCTGGGCCAGCACCGCAAGGCCCTCAAAGCCCTCGAATACCAGTTCCGTTTTGGCCTCGGGCGGGCGGATGCGCCGCAGCCGGGCCTCCAGGACTTTCAGTTCCAGCGGTTCCAGCGCCAGTTCACCGGTGTGCTCCAACTCCATGAACACCATCAGCTTTTGGCTCAACGCCTCCAGCCGCTTTGTCTCGTGATAGATGTAGTCCGCCGCCTTTTTGCGGGCCTCGGGCGGCAGTTCACCGGTGCGCAGCAGCGAGGCATACCCCATCATGCTGGTGATGGGAGTCTTGAGTTCGTGGGTGAAGGCCGCCACAAAGTCGTCCCGCTGGCGCACCGACAGGTCCAGCTGCTCCACCTTCTGCTGCACCGCCCGGGCCATTTGGTCGAAACTGCGGCTCAGGTCCGCCAGTTCGTCCTCCCCCTTCAGCGCGGTGCGCTCATCGTAAGCCCCGGCGGCGATGCGCCGGGCAGCCTCCTCCAGCCGGGCCACCGGCCGGGTGAGCATCCGGCTCATCCACAGCACCAGCACCACCAGCGCCGCGAAGGCCGCTCCCTCCACCCGGGCAAAGCCCCGCAACAGCGCCTCCCGCGCTTCAAAGAGGACGGTCACGTCATAGGCGTTCAGCACCCAGGCGCTCCCCGCCGCCTGCTCCACCTTGGTGGCGTACAGCTGAAACACCCCTTCCCCGGTGTCCAGATAGGTCACGGCGGCGTCTCCCGCCGCCAGTGCCGCCCGCTGGTCGTCGGCTGTCACCGCCTCGGGCAGGCTGGACCAGACGGCAAACCCGCTGCCGTTGTAGAGGGCCATCCACTCGCCGCCGGTGCCGCCGTAGCTTTGCAGCCGCCGGCCGTACTCCTTCAGGCGGGCCGCGTCAAAGGGCTCGTCCCCCGCCTCCATCAGCGCCAGCTTCACACCGTAGGCGTCCCGCTGGTGGTGGGCCTCGTTCTGCCGCTGGGCCGCCGCCAGCTGGCTGTCAAAGCTGCTGCGCACCAGCCAGGCCGCCCCCGCGTTCAGCACCACCGCCAGCAGCGCCAGCATCGCCAGCGCCAGCTTGTGAGAAAACTTCATTCACTCCGCCTCCAGCATATACCCGATCTTGTACACCGTGCGGATCTCCCTTTGCAGGCCCAGCTTTTTGCGCAGCCGCTGGATGTGCAGGTCCAGCGTGCGGGTGTCGTCCTCGGCGATATCCCCCCACACCCGCTCGTACATCACGTCCCGGTAGAGCGCCAGGCCCCGGTTGCGCACCAGCAGCAAAAACAGGTCGAACTCCCGGGGCGTCAGCGCCACCGGCTCGCCCTCCCGTTTCACCGTGCGCCCCGCCGGGTCCACCTCCAGCCCGAACACCCGCAGCGTGCCCAGCCGCCCGGTGCGGCGCAGCACCGCCTCCGCCCGGGCGATCAGCTCCATCGGCTCAAAGGGCTTCACGATGTAGTCGTCCGCCCCCAGGCGCAGCCCCCGCACCCGGTCCGCCAGCTCTCCCTTGGCCGTGAGAAAGATCACCGGCGTGCCGGCGGGCTGCAGGTATTCCATCAATTCAAACCCGCTGAGCCCGGGCAGCATCACGTCCAGCAGCACCAGGTCGTACCGCTTTTTCTCGATCCGATCCGCCGCCGCGTCACCGCTGGCCGCCGTCTCGCACCGGTGGCCCACCTGGGTCAGCGTCAGTTCGATCAGGTCGGCGATGGCCCGCTCATCGTCCACGATCAAAATGTCCGCCATACTCTCTCCCCCTTTTTGTCTAAAGTATACCGCGGTTGTATCCGGGGCGTATCCGCCCGCAAAAATTTTCCTCTTGACAACTGTGTATACTGTGTATACACTGTATATGTCGGATATGTACAGTCCGATAAATTCAAGGAAACGGAGAACACTGATGGAGATCTACATCAGCAATTCCGGCGCCAAACCCATTTACGAACAGATCACCGACCAGATCAAGGCCGCCATCCTCGCCGGCAGGCTGGCCCAGGGCGAGCCCCTGCCCAGCATCCGTTTTCTGGCGAAGGAGCTGGGCATCAGCGTCATCACCACCAAGCGGGCCTACGAGGAGCTGGAGGCCGCGGGCTTCATCCACACCCTGCCGGGCAAGGGCAGTTTTGTGGCGGCGGCCGATCCCCAGCTGCACCGGGAGTCCACCCTCAAAAAGGTGGAGGAGTTGCTGGGGCAGGCGCTGGACGTGGCGGCGGCGGGCGGTGTGAGCCGTTCGGAGGTGCTGGAAACACTCAAACTGCTGTCAGAGGGAGAATGAACCATGGAAAATGCCATTGAGGTGCGCGGCCTGTGCAAGCGTTACCCCGACTTCCAGCTGCAAGACGTCAGCTTTACCGTGCCCGCCGGGAGCATCGTGGGCTTCATCGGCGAGAACGGCGCGGGCAAGACCACCACCATGCGGGCCATTCTGGGCACCCTGCGCCCGGACGGCGGCGCCGTCACCGTGCTGGGCAAGCCCGCCGGCGACACAAAGACTCTGGCGCAGGTAGGCGCGGTGTTTGAGGATGCCTTTTTCTACGAGGTGCTCAGCCCCGCGGAGGTGGGCGCCTGCCTCGCGTCGCTGCAGCCCGGGTTTGACAGGGGTTATTACCGGCAGCTGCTGGACCGGTTCGACCTGCCTCCCGCCAAAAAGATCAAGGACCTGAGCCGCGGCATGCGGATGAAACTGCGGCTGGCGGCGGCGCTGGCCCACCATCCGAAATTGTTGCTGCTGGACGAGGCCACCAGCGGCCTGGACCCGGTGATGCGGGCGGAGATCCTGGATCTCTTGCGGGATTTCATCCAGGACGCGGAGAACAGCGTGCTGCTGAGCAGCCACATCACCGCCGATCTGGAAAAAGCGGCGGACTACATCGTCTACATCCAGAAGGGGCGCATCCTCTTTGAAAAGGAGACCGACCTGCTGCTGGAGGAGTACGGCATCCTGCGGGCGGGAGCGGACGCGCTGGCGGCGCTGCCCGATGATCTGGTGGTGGCAGCGCGCGCCAACGCCTTCGGCCGGGCGGCCCTCGTGCGGGACCGCCGCCTGGCGGCGGCGCTGGTGCCCGGCGCGGTGCTGGACAAACCCACCCTGGACGACATCATGCAGTTTTATTCGGAAAGGAGCGCCCAATGATCGGCCTTTTGAAAAAGGACCTGTTTATTCTGCGAAAGGTCTACATGAAAAATTTCTTTCTGGTGCTGGCGCTCTACACCGTGCTCGGTGTGGCGCTGAAGATGAACAGCTTCTTCACCCTGATGAGCTGGATGTACGGCTTTTATGTGGTGAGCCTGTTCAGCGTGGACAACGCCTGTCACTGGGATTTCTACGCCGCCACCCTGCCGGTGAGCCGCAAGACCGTGGTGAGCGCCAAGTTCCTGCTGCTGGGCCTGTGCATCGCCGCTGGCTTTGTTTACAGCCTGATCATGGCTCCGGTGGCGCACCTGCTGATCGGCGAGCCCATTACCGAGAGCATCCTGGCCAGCCTTCTGGTGACCCTGATCCTGGTCATCTACTTTGCGATGACCATCCCCCTCACCTATGCCTTCGGGCCGGACAAAGCCCGCAGCGCCATGCTGTTGCTGATGGGCCTTGCCGGCGGCGGCATCCTCGCCGCCGCCAGCCTGGGCGGTGGCGCCGGTGCTGTTTTGATGGCCCTGTTCGGCTGGATGGAGACTTCCCCTGTCCCCGGCTTCGCCATCGTCTCCGCCGCCGCGGCGGCGATGTGCGTTGTCTGCTGGCTCATCAGCTGCCGCATCTACGAAAGAAAAGAGTTTTAACGCGCAGCGCGCCGCCTGCCGGAGGCAGGCGGCGCGCCTTTTTTCGTTTCAGCCCAAAGCCACGTCCAGCAGCATCATCACCAGAAACCCCAGCATCACGCTGGAGGTGCCCACATGGGAGTGCTCGCCCAGATGGGCCTCGGGGATGAGTTCCTCCACCACCACATAGATCATGGCCCCGGCGGCGAAGGCCAGCACCCAGGGCATCATGCCCTCCACGCTGCCCGCCGCCAGCACCGTGGCGAGGCCGAACACCGGCTCCACCACGCCGGAGAGTGCCCCGCACACAAAGGCCTTGCCCCGGCTCACCCCCTGTCCCCGTAGCGGCAGGCTGATGGCCGCCCCCTCGGGGAAGTTTTGCAGCCCCATGCCGATGGCCAGCGCCACCGCACCGGGCAGGGCCGCCGCGCCGCCGTCCCGGGCGGCCACCGCGAAGGCCAGGCCCACGGCCATGCCCTCGGGGATGTTGTGCAGCGTCACCGCCAGCACCACCATGGTGGTGCGCTTGAGCCGGGCGGGCAGGCCCTCCGGCTCATCGCTGCCGATATGCAGGTGAGGCAGCAAACGATCCAGCAGCATCAAAAAGACGCCGCCCAGCACAAAGCCGCCCCCGGCGGCCAGCAGGGCGCTCTGGCCCTGCTGCTGGGCCATCTCCATGGCGGGGATCAGCAGCGACCACACCGACGCGGCGATCATCACCCCGGCGGCAAAGCCCAAAAAGGCCCGCTGCAGCCCTGCGCCCATATCTTTTTTGAACAGAAACACGGTGGCGGCCCCCAGCACGGTGGCAAGGCAGGTGGCCCCGGTGCCCAGCAGGGCAAAATACAATTCACGCTGTACCATGCGTTTTCTCCTTCATGCCGCGTCGCGCCGCGGTTTTTGCCCGCCGCCCGCGCCCCGCGAGAAGGGCGGGCGGCGCTGCTTTCACTATACACTACCAGGCCGTGCATTTCAACTTGATTTGCCACCCAAAAGCAGGTATAATAGGAAAGCATCCTTTTGTCTCTGTAGCTCAGATGGATAGAGCGTTCGCCTCCTAAGCGAAAGGCCGTGGGTTCGAATCCCGCCAGGGACGCCAGATCAGAATGGACTTTGCTCCATTCAAAACGCCCGGCCTTTCGGCCGGGCGTTTCTCATACCGCGTTGTCCTTTCTCCTTGTCTCCGCCGCCCATTCGGGCGGCAAACGGGCGCTCCGCCCCATCCCGAACGCCCGGCCGCCTGGCCGGGCGTTTTCCAGGTGTCTGCGTCATTTCATCGCAGCCTCGGGCGGCCTGCCCTCCCGCCGGTACAGCCACAGCGCCACAAGCACCGTCACCGTCTCCGAGCAGGGCATGGTCAGCCAGACGCCCCGTTCCTCCAGCGCCAGGGGCAGCACCGCGATGAATACCACCACCAGGATCAGGCTGCGCAGCAGCGAGATGATCGCCGAGGTCCGCCCGTTGCCCAGCGCCGTGAAATAGCCGGACAGGAAAACGTTGTATCCGATGAACAGGAACACCGGGCTGAACAGCTTCAGCGCCTCCCAGGTGATGTTGAACACCGTCCCGTTTTCCACAAACAGGTGGATGATGACCGGCCCGCCCAGCAGCGACGCCGCCAGGATGAGCGCGGCCGTCGTGGTAATGGTGCGGAAGCTGTAGCGCAGCTGTTCCCGTATTTTGTCCAGGTTCTTCGCCCCTACGTTGTAGCTCACCACAGGCGCCACGGCCACCGCGATGCCCATATAAAAGGATATGAAAAAATAGTAGATATACATGATGATGGTGACCGCAGCCACACCGTCCTCGCCGAAGTAGCGCATCGCCAGCAGATTAAACAGCAGTGTGGTGATGCCGGTGGACAATTCGGTGAACATCTCACTGCTGCCGTTGGTGCAGGATTTGAGCAGCACGCGCCAGTCCGCCCTGGGCCGGGCGAACCGGATGTGGCCGAACCGCAGGAAATAAACAAGGCCGATCAGCGCGCTGGCCGTGATGGAGAGGCAGGTGCCCCAGGCCGCGCCCAGCGTGCCCATGCCCAGGACTCCCACGAACAGATAGTCCAGCCCCACGTTGAGCACCAGCCCCACAACGGACATGGCAAGGCCCACGCTTGCATTTCCATCGCTGCGCACCAGATATTCAAAGAACAGCTTGAACGCCATGGGCACCGTGCTCAGGAACACCACGAACGCATACGGAAGCACGTGGGGCATCAGCCGCTCGCTGCTGCCCAGCAGCACCGCGATGGGGCGCAGGAACAGCAGGCCCGCGGCTGTGAACGCCGCCGCGAACACCAGCAGCACCACGCACATGAAGCTGAAAATGCGGTCTGCCCGCTCGGTCTCTCCCCTGCCCAGGCATTCGCCGATGATCGCCCCCGCCCCCGTGGCAAGCATGACCGCCACGCCAAAGGTAACGCAGGTGATCGGCACCACGATGTTGATGCCCGCCAGGGCGTCCGAGCCCGCGTAGCGGGACACAAAATAGCCGTCGATGGTCGTATAGAACGACAAAAAGATCATGGTCAAAACGCTGGGCAGCAGGCTTTGCAGATATTGCCTGTAACGCATCGGTTTTTCAAAGCACTGTATCACACTATAACCTCCTTGATGCCGGGGCCCTCTGTGGATATAATAAAGGATATAGTAACTATAATGTCAAGGAGGCCCTATGAAGGATCTGTTTTCGATCGGAGAACTTGCAAAATACCAGAAGATCTCAAAGCAGACGCTGATCTTTTACGACAAGATCGGCCTGTTCCGCCCCGCCTGGGTGGACCCCGACAACGGCTACCGGTATTACAGCGCCGCGCAGCTGGACGAACTGGACGCCATCCTCATCATGAAGCGCGCCGGGTTCTCCCTCAAGGAAATACAGGCCCACCTGGCCGATCACACCATTGACAGCAGCCTTGTGCTGTTGCGCAGGCAGCTGGTGCGCATCCAGCGGGAGATTGACGAGTTGAGCATGATCCGCAGCCGTCTGCAGCACCGCTGTGACCAGCTGGAACGCGCCGACGCCTTTCGGCAAATGCCGGAGCGGGTTTTTGTGGGCCAGCTGAGCAGCCGCCACATCCTCTACGAGCCGGTAGAACCGCCTTTCTCCTTCCAGGAGATCAGCATCGCCACCAAAAAGTGTTATGCCGCCTCCTTTGAAAAGCAACTTCCCACCTTTTTGCAGTGCGGCGTGCGAGTTCCGCTGGAGCGGCTGCGGCAGGGCCAGTTCACCCAGGCCGCGGAGGCCTTTCTGCTCACCGAAAACACCGATCTTGTGCCCAATGTGCGCCAGATCCCCGGCGGACGCTGTGCCAGTATTTACCACTTTGGCGACTACGCATCCATCGGCGTTTCCTATCAAAAGCTTCTGCGCTTCTGCGACGATCACGCCCTGGAGATCGTCTCCGACTCCTACGAATTTTGCGTCAACGACTACCTTTTCTCCTTTGACGAAAGCGAATTCATCACACAGATCGTGCTCTTTGTGCGGGACGGGCCCTGACACGCCGCGCCGGATTTTTTGTCGCGGAGAAATTTTTTGAGCCGTCCACTTGACAAAGTCAAATAAACGCGTATACTTGACATTGTCAAGTGAATGAAAGGAGCCTTCCCATGTTTGATACCCTTGCTTATCACACCTCGGTACTTTACCGGGATTTTACCGCTTACACCAGCGCCCGGCTGGAAAAGATGGGGCTGCACTTCGGGCTGCTGTTTCTTGTGATCTATGTGGGCAAACACCCCGGCGCCACCCCTTCCGATCTCACCGAAGCGCTGCATCTGGACTGGGGCCACTCCCAGCGGTGCATCACAAAGCTGGTGGAAAACGGGTTTCTCACCAAGGAAAAGGCGGGCCGGCACTACCGGCTGGACCTGACCGAAAAGGGGCAGGAGGCCTTTGCCGTCAGCCATCAGGTGTTCTTCGACTGGGACAAGGAGCGGCTGGCCGCTCTGAGCGGGCAGGAGCAGGAGACGCTGCTTGCGCTGCTGCGCAAACTGGCCGTTCACAAGGAGGCGCCGCGTCATGTATGATGCCATCGCCAAACCGCTGGATTTGGGAGGCGTGCGGCTGAAGAACCGCATCGTTTTCGCCCCCACCAGCATGGGCCTTTCGGAAAAGGAATACGAGGAAAGGCTGCGGCGCATCGCCGCCGGCGGCTGCGCCCTGATCTGGATCGGCGACGTGCCGGTAGGCAAAAGAGGCTTCGGCAGCCTGTTCTCCAAAAAGGGGTTCGCCCGCTACCGGCGCCTTGTGGAGATCATCCACAGCGAGGGATGCCTGGCCGGCGCGCAGCTGCACCAGTCGGATTCCGACCTGGTCGCCATCGCAAAGTGCATCCCCGGCGTGCTGACGCGGCGCATCACCCCCGACCAGATGCGGGAAACGCTCAACGCCGCGGTGGGGCCCTACATCACCCGCCTGCCCGCCGAGCGGGTGCGCCGGATCACCGCCTCCTTTGGCGACGCCGCCGCCCAGGCCCGCCGGGCGGGGTTCGACCTGGTGCAGGTGCACGGGGACCGGATGTGCGGCAGCTTTGCCTCGTCGGTGTTCAATCACCGCACCGACGCCTACGGCGGCAGCCTGGAAAACCGCCTGCGGTTCGCGGTGGAGGCGGTGGAGGCGGTGCGCAGGCAGGAACCGGACCTGCCCATCGACTTCAAGCTGGTGGTGCGCCTGGAAAACCCGCGCTACGGCCAGGCCGGTGTGCTGCCAGAAGAGTTGGCCACCCTGGTCCCTCTGCTGGAGCAGGCCGGCGTCAACAGCTTCCATGTGACGCTGGCCAACCACTCCGCCCTCACCGACACCATCCCGCCCGCCAACCATCCCGCCTTCGGGGCCCAGGGATGTTTCCTGTTCCTGTGCGACATGGTGCGCCAGTACACCCGCCTGCCGGTGTGCGGCGTGGGCGGCCTGAGCGACCCGGATTTCGTGGAGCAGCAGCTGGCGTCCGGCCGCATCGACCTGGCGGCCATGAGCCGCCAGCTGATCGCCGACCCCGACTGGCCGAACAAGGTGCTCAGCGGGCAGGCGGCTCAGGTGCGCCGCTGCGTGCGCTGCAACCGGGCCTGTCTGGGCGGCATGATGGAGCACAAAGGCGTGCACTGCATTTTTGAAGGAGGGAGCAGAAAATGACTTACTCGATCGTTTTTTCCAGCCGGACCGGAAACACCGAACAGCTGGCCCGCGCCATCCGGAGCGTTCTGCCCGCGGGCGACTGTCTCTACTTTGGCGGGCCCGACGCGGCGGCGCTGGCCGCCGACCGGCTGTACATCGGCTTCTGGACCGAAAAGGGCAGCTGCGACGAGGCCATGGCAGCCTTTCTTGCCGACGTGCAAAACAAAGAGGTGTTCCTGTTCGGCACCGCCGGATTCGGCAGTCAGCCCGCCTATTTCCAGGCGGTGCTGAAGCGGGTGCAGGCCAATCTGGGGGCGAACAACACCCTCGTGGGCAGCTTCATGTGCCAGGGCAGGATGCCCCAGGCCGTGCGCCGGCGCTATGAGACGATGCTCGCGGCCCCCGATCACGCCCCCAACCTGGAGGCCATGATCGAAAACTTTGACCGCGCGCTCTCCCATCCCGACGCGGCCGATCTGTCCGCTCTCACCAGGGCCGTTCTTCCCGCGGCGCGGGATTGACCCCCTCAATCTTTTTGTCAGGAGAATCGAACCATGAAAAAATCTTCTAAGATCTGGCTGTGGATCGCTCTGGTGCTCTGCGTGTGCACCACCGGGCTCAACCTCTCGGAGGGCCGCTGGCTGTCTGTGGCCATCGCCGTCCTCTCCATCATCGGTCTGTGCGTGCTGCTGTTCGGCCAGCGCAAGATCGGCTACATCGTCATGTGCGTCTGCGCCGTGGGTTCCTTTATCGTGGGTGTCGTCACCAACATTGGCGTGCTGGGCGCGCCCCTGTCCATCGTGATGTCCCTGATCGGCTCCGCGCTGGTGCCCGTGGTCACCGGCCTGTTCATCAAGAGCCAGTGGAAGGAACTGAAGTAAGTTCCCCGCCCCGCTCCGCGCCCTTCCCTCCTCGGGAGCGGCGCGGAGCTTTTTTCGTTTTGGGGCGGACGGCATTTGCCAAACCGGTACCGGATGCGGTATACTTTGTGTATTCCACAAAAAACGGCACGGAATGCGAGGCAGCACAGTATGAAAAAACTCTCGGCGCGGGAATTGCTTGCAGTGGCAAGTATGCTGTTCGGTATGTTTTTCGGCGCGGGCAACCTGATCTTTCCGGCGTCCATGGGGCAGCAGGCGGGGCGCGCTGTCTGGCTGGCCGGCGCGGGCCTGCTGATCACCGGCGTGGGGCTGCCGCTGCTGGGGGTGGCGGCGCTGGGCGTCAGCCGGGCAAACGGCCTGCTGGAGCTGAGCAGCCGGGTGGGCCGGCGCTACGGTCTGTTCTTCACCTGCCTGCTTTACCTCACCATCGGGCCCTTCTTCGCCATCCCCCGCTGCGCCACCGTTTCCTACACGGTGGGGGTGCAGCAGCTGCTGCCCGGTGCCGACCCGCGGTTCGCGCTGGCGCTGTTCAGCCTGTTGTTCTTCGGCGCGGTGCTCTTTTTCTCTCTGCGGCCGGGGGAGCTCCTGACCTGGATCGGCAAGGTGCTCAACCCCCTGTTTCTTTGTTTTCTCGCGGTGCTGGTGGTGCGGGCGCTCACCGCGCCGCTGGGCGAGGTCTTCGCCGCCGCCCCGGTGGGGGCCTATGCGGTGAACGCTTTCGGCACCGGCTTTCTGGAGGGCTACAACACCATGGACGCGCTGGCGGGCCTTGCCTTCGGCATCGTGGTGGTGGACGCCATCCGCCGCCTGGGGGTCACCGAGCCGGCCGAGATCGCCCGCAGCACCGTGGGCGCGGGGGTGTTCAGCGCGCTGTTGATGGCGCTGATCTACCTGCTGGTGGCGGTGATGGCCGCCCAGAGCCGGGGCCTGTTTGAGCCCGCTGCCAACGGCGGCGAGGCGCTGGCCCAGATCGCCCGTCACTACTTTGGCGGCGCGGGCGCGCTGTTCCTGGCGCTCACGGTGACGGTGGCCTGCCTGAAGACCGCCGTGGGGCTGGTGACCAGCTGCGGCGAGACCTTTGTGCAGATGTTCCCCCGCGGGCCGGGCTACCCCGTGTGGGCGGTGGGCTTCTGCGCGTTTTCCTTTGTCATTGCCAACTTCGGTCTGAACGCGATCATCGCCTGGGCCGCTCCGGTGCTGATGTTCCTCTACCCTCTGGCCATCGTGCTGATCCTGCTGACCCTCTGCGGCGGTTTGTTCGGCCACAGCCGGCGGGTGCTGGGCTGGACGGTGGGCTGCACCGTTCCGGCGGCGGTGCTGGATCTGATCTGCGCCCTGCCCAAAGGCTCGGCGGCGGCGCGGCTGCTGGCTCCGGTGGCGGGGCTGGCCCGGTGGCTGCCCCTGGCCGATAGCGGGTTCGGCTGGGTACTGCCGGCGCTGGCCGGGCTGGCCGTCGGCCTTGTTCTGACCCGCCGGGCCGGTGCCCGCGGCTGACCGTTTCCCGGGGCCCGGTTCCCCTTTTCCACCATCATCCAATATGGGAGGCTTTCCACCATGCCCATTGATACCAAACAGCTTCTCGTTGACGCCTTCAAGCGGCTGGCACAGACGCGGGATATCGACAAGATCACCGTAAAGGCCCTGATCGACGAGTGCCACATCTCCCGCCAGACCTTTTACTACCACTTTGAGAACATCATCGACCTGATGGAGTGGTCCATGCGCCGGGAGACCCGGGAGCTGGTGGAGCAGGGCCTGCGGATGGAGGATATGCGCTCGGCGCTGGAGATCTTCATCGCGTTCACCGTGAAGCAGTACCCGCTGCTGCAAAAGCTGATGCAGTCCCAGCGGCGGCCTCAGTTTGAAAAGTACATGGTGGACTCCCTCAGCCTCTATCTGGGGGAGATGGCGCGGCACCACGGCCGGAGCATCCTGATGAGCGCAGAGGACCGGGAGGTGCTCGTGCGGTACAACGTCTGCGGCCTGGTGGGCGTGCTGCTCTCCTTCTGCGGCAGGCCGGATCTGGACCAGGCACGGCTGGCCGCGCAGCTGGAAAAGGTCCTCAATGGCGAAATGCTGGAGTGGGGCGGCGCGTAAAACGCGCAAAGAAGCGGGGAGGCGGCGCGCCGTTTGGCGCGCCGCCTCCCCTTTTTCGTTCACTCGCCCAGGTAAAAGCCGGTGCGGCGGGTCAGCTGCATATAGTGCTTGTAAAGGATGCCGAACCGGCGCAGATAGCCGGGCCGCCAGGGCTTTGACTTGCCGCAGAAGTGCAGGATGCCGGTGTTGCGCATGACCCAGTCCATGTCGCACACGCCGCCGCTGCGCAGAAGATAGGTGTTGTAGTTGCGGGCGTCGTAGTTCCAGAGGGTGTCGTCCAGTTCCCTCGTCTGCCCGCCGTAGAGGGCGTTGAGAATATCCTGGTCCGGCAGAAGCAGCGCCTTGCCCTTCTCCTCGGCGTAGCGGAACACCTCGCCGGGCACGACCTTGCGCCGCGCGGCGTCCAGGTCGATGAGCAGCACGCCGGAATTGAAATATTTGCACTCGGTGCCCAGCCGCACCTGGTTGATGTTGTTCATCAGGCCGGTCTTGCCCGAGTGGGAGGCGGCGGCGAACAGGCAGCCCTCCATCGGTGTTTCCCACAGCGGCCGCAGGGAGTTGAGCACCAGGATGTCCGGGTCGAGGTACAGCACCCGGTGCAGTTCTTTGGGCAGAAAGCAGCCCGCCAGCAGCCGGTAATACATCTCCTGAGGATACTGCCGGGTGACGGGGGCCGCGTCAAAGGCCTCCCGCCCCACCGTGAGGCAGCGCAGGACGATGGAGAGCCGCCCGCACTGCCGTTCCACCTGCTCCAGCGCGGGCTGGGGGATGCCGCTGTGCAGCAGCCAGACCGACAACGGCCCGTCGGGGTGGGCCGTGCGCAGCGAGGTGAGCAGCACCTGCAGCGGCGGCAGATACGCCTGGTTCAGGGTCACAAGAAAATCCATATTGTTCATGTCGTCCACTCTCCTGTACGGTGCGCCGCGCCGGCAGCGCCCGGTCTTCCAGTTTTATAGTACCCCATTTGCGCCTGTCTTTCCACCATGATCTTACAGTTTTATTCGTACACTTTTAAAAGAATGTCAGCTTCTTTTACATTTTTCCGATTTTATAAGGACAGATCCGCCCCTTTGCAAGTGGCGTGCGGGAACGCACGCTGGTATAACAATACTGGAGAACGTTTGTCCGGCGGTGGGGCGGCCCGCCGCCGGCCTATTTTTCACGCAAAGGAGTTTTGTACCATGAAGGAAGTGCCAAAGCCGAAAAAACCATTGATCTTCTACTATGGCGCCGTGCTGCTCGTGCTGATGCTGTTCAATCTCCTCGCGATGCCCTGGCTGGCCCAGCGGCAGATCCGCGAAGTGGATTACAGCACCTTCATTCAGATGGCCGACGACCGTGAGCTGGGCCAGGTGGAGGTGCAGCAGGAGGAAAACCAGATCCTCTTCACCGACAAGGACAACACCGCCATCTATAAGACCGGCATGATGCCCGACCCCGACCTGACGCAGCGGCTGGATGAGTCCGGCGCCAAATTCTCCGGCCAGATCATCCAGCAGACCAACCCCATCCTGAGCTTTCTGCTCAGCTGGGTGCTGCCCATCGCCGTGTTCATCGCCATCGGGCAGTACATGTCCAAAAAGTTGATGGAGCGGGCCGGCGGGCCCAACGCCATGGCCTTCGGCAAATCCAACGCCAAGGTGTATGTGCAGTCCACCCAGGGCATCAAGTTCGCCGATGTGGCCGGCGAGGACGAGGCCAAAGAGAGCCTCTCCGAGGTGGTGGACTATCTCCACGACCCCGGCAAATACCGCGCCATCGGCGCGGCCATGCCCAAGGGCATCCTGCTGGTAGGCCCTCCGGGCACCGGCAAGACCATGCTGGCCAAGGCGGTGGCCGGCGAATCCAACGTGCCCTTTTTCTCCATGTCCGGCTCGGAATTTGTGGAGATGTTCGTGGGCATGGGCGCCTCCAAGGTGCGCGACCTGTTCCGCCAGGCCAAGGAGAAGGCCCCCTGCATCGTGTTCATCGACGAGATCGACGCCATCGGCCAGAAGCGGGACGGCCGCCTTGGCGGCAACGACGAGCGGGAACAGACCCTCAACCAGCTGCTCACCGAGATGGACGGCTTTGAGGAGAACACCAGCGTCATCATCCTGGCGGCCACCAACCGCCCGGAGTCGCTGGACCCCGCCCTCACCCGCCCCGGCCGCTTCGACCGCCGGGTGCCGGTGGAACTGCCCGACCTGGCGGGCCGGGAGGCCATCCTGAGGGTCCACGCGAAGAAGATCCGGCTGGACGGCCAGGTGGATTTCGGCCGGGTGGCCCGGATGGCCTCCGGCGCTTCCGGCGCGGAGCTGGCGAACATCGTCAACGAGGCTGCCCTGCGGGCGGTGCGCGGCGGGCGCGCCAGCGTCACCCAGGCCGACCTGGAGGAAAGCATCGAGGTGGTCATCGCCGGCTATCAGAAAAAGAACGCCATCCTCACCGACCGGGAAAAACAGATCGTGGCCTATCACGAGGTGGGGCACGCCCTGGTGGCGGCAAAACAGACCAACTCCGCCCCGGTGCAGAAGATCACCATCGTGCCCCGCACCTCCGGCGCGCTGGGCTACACCATGCAGGTGGAGGAGGGCAATCACTACCTGGTGAGCCAGGAGGAACTGGAGAACAAGATCGCCACCCTCACCGGCGGCCGCGCCGCCGAGGAGCTGGTGTTCCGCTCCGCCTCCACCGGCGCCTCCAACGACATCGAGCAGGCCACCAAGCTGGCCCGGGGCATGATCACCCGCTACGGCATGAGCGAAGACTTCGACATGGTGGCGCTGGAGACGGTGACCAACCAGTACCTCGGGGGCGACGCCAGCCTCGCCTGCTCCGCCGACACCCAGACCGAGATCGACCGTCAGGTGGTGGCGCTGGTGAAAAAGCAGCACGCCAAAGCCGCCCGGATCCTCACCGAGAACCGGGAAAAGCTGGACGAGATCGCCCGCTACCTCTACGAGAAGGAGACCATCACCGGCGAGGAGTTCATGGAGATCCTGAACCGCTGAGCCGGCGCGGGGCCGCCCCCTGTCAGGGCGGCCTTTTTTTACCCGTTCCCGCCGTCAATATGCACAATTTTGTCCGTATAAGTTTATTGTTGCTCATTTTTGCAACGTATGGTACAATAATTGTGGCAATTTGCCGTCCAACGCGGAACAAAAAAGGAGGGTCTTTTCCATGAGCAAGACAAAAGTCGCCCTGCTGGGCACCGGCTTCATCGCCAACATCCACGCCGAGAGTTACGCCCGCTTCGTTTCCGACGCGCAGGTGGTGGCCGTCTACGGCCGGGACAAGGCGCACGCCGAGGCCTTTGCCCAAACGCATGGCATCCCCGCGGTCTACACCGACATCGACGAACTGCTGGCCGCCGAGCAGGTGGACGTGGTGGACATCTGCCTGCCCAACTACCTGCACCACGAGGCCTGCCTGAAGGCCGCCGGCGCGAACAAGCACATGATCATTGAAAAGCCGCTGGCTCTCACGCTGGAGCAGGCGGACGAGATGATCGAGGCCTGTCGCAGCCGCGGGCTGAAGCTGATGTACGCCGAGGAGCTGTGCTTCGCCCCCAAATACGAGCGGGTGCGCGCGCTGGTGGAGGCGGGCGCCGTGGGCGACGTGTACATGCTCAAGCAGGCGGAAAAGCACAGCGGCCCCCACAGCCGCTGGTTCTACCAGAAAGAGACCGCCGGCGGCGGCGTGATGATGGACATGGGCTGTCACGCCCTGGCCTGGTTCCGCTGGATGAACAAGAACAACCCGGTCAAGAGCGTCTACGCCGACATGAAGACCGTGCTGCACAAGGGCACCACCGACTGCGACGACAACACCGTCACCCTGGTGGAGTTTGAGAACGGCGTGACCTGCATCGCCGAGGACAGCTGGGCCAAGCACGGCGGCATGGACGACCGCATCGAGGTCTACGGCACCAAGGGCGTGTCCTACGCAGACCTGTTCCGGGGCAACTCGGCCCTGACCTACAGCACCGACGGCTACGACTACGCCAGCGAGAAGGCGGGCAGTTCCCAGGGCTGGACCTTCACCATCTTTGAGGAGGCGTTCAACCAGGGCTACCCCCAGGAACTAACCCACTTCATCCGCTGCGTGCGGGAGGACGAGACTCCCTGCGTCACCGGCGAGGACGGGCGCGCCGTGCTGGAGATGATCTGTGCGGCCTATGCCTCCGCCAAGAGCGGCGCGAAGGTGACGCTTCCCTTCGAGCCCAAGGGCCTGAAATACCCCATCGAGCTGCTGCTGGGGGAATGACGCGCCCATGAAGAAACTGGTTTTTGACACACCGGAGCAGGCCGCCCGCCATGCCGCCGACACGGTGGCCGCGCTGCTGGCGCAAAAGCCCGACGCGGTGCTGTGCCTCGCGGCGGGGCACACCTCCCTGCCGGTGTTTGAGGCGTTTTTCCGGCAGGGGCTGGATTTTTCCCGCGCCCGGTTCGTGGGGCTGGACGAGTGGGTGGGCGTGGCCCCCGACGCGGACGGCAGCTGCGCCCGCTTTCTGGAACAGAACTTCTTTTCCCGGGCAAACGTCCGGCGGCAGAACATCCGCCTGTTCAACGCGCTGGCCGAGGACCTCACCGCCGAGTGCGCCGCCGTGGAGAGCCAGATCGAGGCATGGGGCGGCATCGACTATCTGCTGCTGGGCATGGGCATGAACGGGCATCTGGCGTTGAACGAGCCGGGGGACGCCTTCGGGCACACCGCCCATGTGGCGGAGCTTTCCGCCACCACCAAGGCGGTGGCCCCGAAGTACTTCTCCGCCGGGGTGCCGCCGCTGCGCCAGGGCATCACCCTGGGCGTGGCGGATTTCCTGCGGGCGCGCCGGGTGCAGCTGGCGGTGTTCGGCGCGGCCAAAGCGCCGGTGGTCGCCCGGCTGCTGGAATTTTCCGCCCCCACCACGGAGCTGCCCGCCACCGCGCTCTATTCCCTGCCCGACGCCGAACTCCTGCTGGACGCGGCGGCCGCCGGCGGGGCGGTGTGACTCTGCCGCCGGCCCTGCCCGGCACAAACGACAAACCTTTCCCTGGCCGGGCCTCTCCCTTCCCGGCTGCTCCGGGGCGGGGCGGCGTCGCTTTTTTGCGGTGCCGCCCCGCCCCGGTCTTTTTATTTGGCCCTTTGGGCAAAAAGGGGCGCCGCGCTCCCTTCCTTTTAGCCCCGGTTGCGGATTTTTTCCGGCAAATTTATAATAAACACAGGGATCCCTGTAACGAAACCGGCCTTCCGGGCCACCAATCGGGTGAAAGGGGGCGGAGCCCATGGCCACACCGCTGGAAGAACTCTTCCGCGCCTTTCACCGGGATGTGTACGGCTATCTTTACAGCCTGTGCCGCGACGCCGCCCTGGCGGAGGACCTGACGGGCGAGACCTTTCTGGAGGCGGTGCGCTCCTTCGCCTCCTTCCGGGGCGAGGCGGACTGCAAGACCTGGCTGTTCACCATCGCCCGCCGCCGGTGGTTCGCCTGGCTGCGCAGAAAAAAGCGCCAGCCGGAAACGGAGGCCCTGGACGAATTTTTGGCGGGCGGCGAGCCGGGGCCCCCGGCCCGGGCCGATGCCGCCGCCCTCTATGCCCGGGTGCGGGCGCTGCTGGAGGCCGAGCCGCCCCGTGCCCGCAAGGTGGCGGCCCTGCGGCTGGAGGGGTATTCGTTTTATGAGATCGGCCTTGCCTGCGGCGTGAGCGAGTCCTCCGCCCGGGTGATCGACTTTCGGGTGAAAAAGCGCATCCGCGCCGCGCTGGAACAGGAGGGATATTATGAACGGTGACATCGGCTGTGAGATCTGCCGTGACCTGCTGCCCCTGGTGGAGGACGGGGTGGCCAGCGAGGAAAGCCGCGCCGCCGTGCAGGCCCACCTGCAAAGCTGTCCCACCTGCCGCGCCCTGGCGGGACAGGCCGCCCCGCCGCCCCCCGTCCCCGACGGCGCGGCGCTGCTGCGGCGGGTGCGGCGGGGCACACGGGGCTTTGCCCTGGTGGTGCTGCTGGCGGGGGCCCTCTTCGGCATGGGGCTTTCCGGCAGCATGGATATGTTCTACAACAGCCTGCTCATGCCCGCCATGGGCGCGGCGGCCTGGTTCGTCTGGCGCTGGAAGGCGGCGGCGGTGCTGCCCCCGCTGCTGGCGGGCATGAGCCTTGTCTGCTGGGGGCTGCGGTGGGGCTGGGGCATGGAGACCGGTCCCCTGCCGGGATATCTCATCTGGGCCGCAATTTACTGTGTGCTGGCGCTGGTGGGGGTGGCCATCGCGGGGCTGTTCCACTTCGCGCTGAAAAAGGAGGGCTGACGCCATGAAAAGACGCATCCTCAAGCTGGCGGCCTTCGCCGCCGCCCTGGCCCTGCTGGCGGGCGTGCTGTGTTTTTCCAACGCATTGCTGGGCAACCCGGTGTCCAAATTCCTGGCCTCCCGCTCCGCCCGGGCGTATCTGGCCGGCCGGTACCCCGATGCGGATTACCGGGTGGACGAGGTGACCTATAATTTCAAAACCGGCGGATACACCGCCGCCATCGTCTCCCCCACCAGCATCGACAGCCACTTCACCCTGGGCCTCTCCATGACCGGACAGGTTTTGTGGGACGGCTTTCACTCGGTGGAGAGCGGCTGGAACACCTGGCTGCGGCTGGACGGGGAGTACCGCGCCCTGGTGGACACGGTGCTGGACGACCCGGATTTCCCCTATAACGTCCACATCGGCTACGGCTCCCTCTGGATGGAACAGGAGTACGGCGAACCCTGGCCCCCCTATCTGCTGTACAGCGACCTGGAGCTGGACGGCGACTACGACGTGCGCCGGCTGGGCGAAGCCTGCGGGCGGCTGACCCTGTATGTGCGGCAGGACGAGGTGAGCGCCGGGGAGGCGGCCCAGATCCTTCTGGAAACGCGCCGGGCCATGGACGAGGCGAACATCCCCTTTTATTGCATTGATTTTGTGCTGGAGCACCCCCTCACCGAGGACGGCCGCCTGCCCGAGGGCGACGTGCAGCTGCGCTATTTCCCCTATGGGGACATCCGGGAGGAGGGGCTTGTGGAGCGGGTGCGGGCGGCGGACGCCGAGGCAAAGGCCTACTACGCCGCCCTGGACGTGCGGAGCGCCAAGGGCGGCTGACAGGGCCCGGCCCGCCCTCGTCTTTTCCCGGCGCGGCCGCCGCGTCACCTACCCCCCGCGGCCCCTCCGAACGCTCTTTGCAGCGCCGCTCCGCTTTTCTGCGGGCTGCCCCGTCCTTCCGGCCGCCCTGCCGGCGCGACCCGCTCCCCGGTCCGGCCTCCTATCCGCTCTCCCGGGCGGCACCCCCGCCGGCCACATTTAACAATAAGTTTACCTGTGCCCCGCGCCCCGCGCCTTGATTTACCGGCGGTTTTCGGGTATGCTGTATAATAAATATTCTTATTTTGCAGGAAAGGCGGGAATCGTTTGGCTTCTCCGTTTCAGTTCAATTCCGACAACCCCTTCGGCAGCATCTTCGGCTTTTCGATGGGGGGCATGGGCGGCCCCGGCGGCGGATACCCCGGCGGGCAGCGCCCCCGCAGCCCCCGCAGGCCCCGGCGCTTTGTGGTCAGGAACCCGGTGGCGCGGGTGCTGGTGAACCTGCTGGTGACGCTGGTCTTCGGCCTGGGCTACTTTTATGTGGAACTGCCGGCGATCAACCTGCAGGCCCGGGAGTTCTATCTCTTTGTCTTTTTGCTCTGCGCGGTGTACTGCGTCTGCGCGGTGTTCACCTCCGGCTTTGAGGGGGGCGACGCCCGGGGCTACTTCACGTTCGTGAAAAAGCAGTGCACCGTACCCTTCTGGCTGTGCGCCGCGCTGGTGGTGGTGGCGCTGGCGGGCTCGCTGCTCTCCTGGGAGGTCATCCGCGCCGGCAGCTACGCCAGGCTGCTCACGGTGCAAAGCGGCGATTTCGCCAGCGAGGTGGAGGAGATCCGCTATGACCAGATCCCCATGCTGGACGCGGACAGCGCACAGCGGCTGGGCAGCCGCAAGCTGGGCGAACTGGCGGACATGGTGAGCCAGTTCGAGATCCTGCCCACCTACACCCAGATCAACTACCAGGGCCGCCCGGTGCGGGTGACCAGCCTTGCCTACGGCGACATCGTCAAGTGGTTCACCAACCG
Source organism: Candidatus Allofournierella merdavium (assembly GCA_019118765.1). Taxonomy (GTDB): domain Bacteria; phylum Bacillota; class Clostridia; order Oscillospirales; family Ruminococcaceae; genus Allofournierella_A; species Allofournierella_A merdavium. The sequence continues at coordinate 22,766 of DWYI01000048.1, forward strand.
CTCCGACGGCCTGCCCGCCTACCTCATCATCGACATGGTGACCCAGGAGGCGGAGGTGGTGCGCCTGGAGGAGGGGATGAAGTACACCCCCGCCGAGCACTTCGGCCGCAACCTCTACCGCCATCTGCGGTTCCAGTACCCCACCATGATGTTCGCCGCGCCGGTGTTTGAGATCGACGAGGAGGGCACCCCCTACTGGGTGTGCAGCCGCATGGTCAAGACCATCGGCCTGTTCGGCGGCACCGACATCTCCGGCGCGGTGCTGGTGAACGCCATCACCGGCGAGAGCGCCTACTACGCCTATGAGGACGTGCCCAGCTGGGTGGACCGGGTCTATGCCTCCGACCTCATCATGGAGCAGTACGACTACTACGGCCTGTACCAGAACGGTTTTCTCAACTCCATCTTCGGCCAGCGGGACGTGACCCAGACCACCGAGGGCTACAACTACATCGCCATCGACGACGATGTGTATATGTACACCGGCGTGACCTCCGTCACCAGCGACCAGTCCAACATCGGCTTTTTGCTGAGCAACCAGCGCACCAAGGAGACCTTCTTCTACCCGGTGGCGGGCGCCACCGAGGCGTCGGCCCAGGCCTCCGCCCAGAGCCAGGTGCAGCAGATGCGCTATGTGGCCACCTTCCCCCTGCTGCTGAACATCGCGGACCAGCCCACCTACTTCATGTCCCTCAAGGGCGACGACGGGCTGGTGAAGATGTACGCCATGGTGAACGTGCAGCAGTATCAGATCGTGGAGACCGGGCAGACGGTGGCGGACTGTGAGGCCAATTATCGCCGCGCCCTGGTGGACAACGGCCTCATCGACACCGGCGCGGTCGAGGTGCCCGACGTGGAGCGCGCCGAGGCCTCCGGCACACTGGCGGAGATCCGCACCGCCGTGATGGACGGCAACAGCTACTATTTCCTGCGGCTGGAGGGCGAAGACGTGTTCTACACCGTCAGCGCCGCGGAGAACCCCATTGCCGTCATTCTGAACGTGGGCGATGCGGTCTCCATCGCCTACACCCCCGGCGAGGAGGGCAGCATCCTCACCGGCGTCTCGGTGGAGCGGCTCACCGTCAGCACGAGCCCGGCGCTCCCCGCTGAACAGCCGTCCGCCGGCGAGGCTGTGCCCGGCGGCGAGGCCCCTGACGGGGAGGAGACGGACACACAGCAGGAGACGGCTCAACCGGCTGCCACTCCCGCCGCGTGACTCTTTCCGGTCGGTCTGACCTTTTCCCCGCTGTGGTCATGTCACTTCTTAAGCATACAAAACGCCCCTGCCTCGCTTTTCGCGCCCGGCAGGGGCGTTTTCCTTTTCCGCTGAAACCGCTGCTTTGGGTCGTGCGTGCGCAGGCCAGGGTCGGCCCGCCGCCTGATTGCAAAGCGAGGACACTGTCCGCAGCCCCATCGCCTTCCCGTGAACAAAAAAGCCGCCCTGGGAATCGCTTCCAAGGCGGCTTTTTCTCGTTCCGATTTACTGCGCCTTCCAGGCGGCCAGGGCCGCCTCGATGACCTTGTCCATGTCGTAATACTTGTACTCGCCCAAACGCCCGCCGAAGAGCACATTGGCCTCGCCCTCCGCCAGCGCCTTGTATTTCTGATACAATTCGCCGTTGGCGGCGTCGTTCACGGGATAGTAGGGCTCGTCCCCCACCTTCCACTCGGCGCTGTACTCCCGGCTGATCACCGTCTTGGGCTGGGTGCCGAACTCGAAGTGCTTGTGCTCGATGATGCGGGTGTAGGGGGTGTCGGCGTCGGTGTAGTTCACCACCGCGTTGCCCTGGTAGTTTTCCAGGTCCAGCGTCTCGGTCTCAAACCGCACGCTGCGGTAGGCCAGCGCCCCCAGCCGGTAGCCGAAGTAGGCGTCGATGGGCCCGGTGTAGACCACCTTGTCCGCCACCGCGTCCCAGGCGGCCTTGTCCGCCAGGTAGTCCACCCCCAGGCGCACCTCCGCGCCCGCCAGCATCTTCTCCACCAGGGCGGTGTAGCCCCCCACGGGGATACCCTGGTAGAGGGCGTTGAAGTAGTTGTTGTCATAGATGAAGCGCACCGGCAGCCGCTTGATGATGAAGGCGGGCAGTTCGGTGCAGGGGCGGCCCCACTGCTTTTCGGTGTAGTGCTTCACCAGTTTTTCGTAGATGTCGGTGCCCACCAGGTTGATGGCCTGCTCCTCCAGGTTTTTCGGCTCCGCCACGAAGTGCGCCGCCCGCTGGCGCTGGATCTCCGCCTGGGCCTCGGCGGGGGTGATGACCCCCCACATCTTGTTGAAGGTGTTCATGTTGAAGGGCAGGTTGTAGATCTCGCCCTTGTAGTTGGCCACCGGGCTGTTGGTGTAGCGGTTGAAGGTGGCGAACCGGTTCACATAGTTCCACACCTCGTCGTTGCTCGTGTGGAAGATGTGGGCGCCGTAGCGGTGCACCTGGATGCCCTCCACCGCCTCGGTGTAGATGTTGCCGGCGATGTGGTCCCGCTTCTCAATGACCAGGCAGCGCTTGCCCGCCTCCATGGCCTTTTGGGCGAACACCGCGCCGTAGAGGCCCGCGCCCACGATGAGGTAATCGTACTGTTTGCTCATCCCGCTCCTCCTTTTTAGTTGAAGCCCACAACTTTCTGGCTGATCTTATAGGCGGCCACCGCGATGGCGCGCCCCGGCGCGCCGGGCAGGTTCATCACGATGCCAAAGAGGCCCCAGCGCAGTTTTTTGTAAGCCCAGGGGTTCGCGGTGCGGATGTACTGCCACAGCTGGCGCTTCTTCTCCAGATGCTCCTTCTCCCCGCCCCGGATGAGCAGGATGGAGGAGACGGTGGTGATGATCTCCAGGTAGTTGAACAGATACTTGCGCAGCCGCGGTTCCTTCACCGCCTGCAGGTCCACCTGTTCCAGCATCAGCTTGTTCACCCGCAGCTGCTGGTCGATGCGGCGGATCATCACCGCCTCGTTCACCGACTGGTCCTCCCGGCCGATGTAGTAGTGGTAGAGGTCAAGATCCAGATAGTACAGCGTCCTGACCCAGCGCATCGGCACATAGACATAGAGGTTATCCACATAGAAGGTGTGCCGGGGCAGATCCAGCTTGCAATCCCGCAGCAGCTGAGTGCGGTAGATCACCGAGTGCATCAGGATGTACTGTCCCTTGCGGAAGTGGCCCGCCTCATTCCAGTGGAAGGGCCGCCCCTCGGGCAGCACCCCCCGGTACTCCATCACCTTTTTGTGCTTGGCGCCCACCTTGTCGTAGATGTAGTTGCACACCAGCAGGTCCACCGGCTCGCCCTCGGCGGCGGCAAAGCCGCGCAGGGCGTCCAGCACCTTGGGATAGGCCTCCTCGTCCAGCCAGTCGTCCGAGTCCACCACCTTGAAGTAGAGGCCGGTGGCGTTCTTCAGCCCGGCCATCACCGCTGCTCCGTGGCCGCCGTTCTCCTGGTGGATGGCCCGCACCACACCCGGGTGCTGCGCTTCCAGCTCGTCGGCGATGGCGGCGGTGCCGTCCCTGGAACCGTCGTCCACCACCAGGATCTCCACCTCGTCTCCGCCGGGCAGCAGCGTCTCGACGCAGTGGCGCATGTAGTCCTGGGAATTGTAGCAGGGCACCGCGATGGAAAGCAATTTCATAACTTGAACCGCCTTTATCGTTGATATGAGTGTAGACAAAAACAAAGGGCGATGGGAACCATCGCCCTTTGTCTATTCTACACCATTCCGCTGCGTTTTTACACCTTTTCCGGGTGGTTTTTATGGTATGGCCTTGAAAATTGGCAAGAACCGCCAAAAGGGCCGCCGTGGTTTTGCGCCGGGGTGGCAAAATCCGCCAAAGCCCCGTCGGATGCGCCCGCCCCGGGACCCGGTGTTCGCTTCATGGGCCGCCGCGCGGTCAGGCGCTTTGTTTCTGGGCCTTTCTGTTGGCGGAGAAACCCCTGATCAGCCGGCCCGCGCCCTTGAAGAAGTGGCCGTTCACCATGGTCAGAATGGCCTCGGCCATCTCCATGCTCACCATGCCGTTCATCATCTTGGCAATGCCGCGGAAGGGCATGTTGTAGATGAACAGGATGTTCAGGTCCGGCTTGCCCGCCGCGATGCTCTTGTTCTTGGTGTTGGTGAGGATGCGCCCCGCCAGCCGGGCGATGGGGTTCTTGGCGTAGTACATCTGGCAGATGGCGTCGTTCATGCCCAACAGGCTCTTTTCGTCCCACTTCCCATCGGGCACCGGCCGGCCCAGCAGGGCGGCAAACGCCTCGTCGGGCACATCGTTCAGCGTGAGGTCGTAGTAGCAGGCCAGCTGGTCCCGATCCGCCGGGGCCGGGGCTGCCTCGCCCGCCACCGCCACGCTGCCGGTGAGGCGGATGTCGGCGCAGCTGGCGCCCACCATCACGGTGTACTCGCCGCCCTCGGTCTTCCAGGCGTTCGCCTGCACATCGAACCAGCGGAAAGCCTTGTCGTCCAGGGGGATGCTCACCCGGCGGCTCTCGCCGGGGGCCAGGCGCACCTTGGCGAAGCCCTTGAGTTCCTTGGCCGGGCGCAGGATGGCGCTGCCGGGCTTGCCGACGTACACCTGGGCCACCTCGGCGCCCTCCACGCTGCCGGTGTTGGTGAGGGTGAAGCTGACCTCATCTTCGCTCACCGCCAGGTCGCTGTAGGCAAAGCTGGTGTAGGAGAGGCCGTAGCCGAAGGCGAACCGCACCGGCTTTTGCGCCGTCTCAAACCAGCGGTACCCCACAAAGGGCCCCTCCCGGTACTCGGCGGTGCGCTGGTTGCCGGGCCAGTAATGGCTCACCGGCTCGTCGGCCCACTCCAGCGGCCAGGTCTGGCTCAGATGGCCCGCCGGGCACACCTGCCCGGTGATGACCCGCAGCGCGGCGGCGGCGCCCGCCTGCCCGCACAGGCCGGTGTAGACCAGGGCCTTGCAGTGCTCCAGCCAGGGGGTCTCCACCGGGCTGCCGGCGGCCAGCACCACCACCACGTTGGGGTTGGCGGCGGCCACCTCTTTCAGCAGCCGCACCTGGTTTTCCGGCAGGCGCATGTGCTCCCGGTCCAGGCCCTCGGTCTCGCTGATCTCGGTGAGGCCCAGATAGAGCAGCACGGTGTCCGCCTGTTTGGCCAGCGCCAGCGCCTGCTCGGTGAGGGCCTTGTCCGGCGCGTCCGCCCGGGTGAAGCCCTGGGCGTAGCCCACGCTCTCCAGCGGCATATCCCCCAGCACGTCCAGCGCGCACTCCAGTTTGGTGGGGTTCACCAGGCTGCTGCCCGCGCCCTGGTACCGGGGGGTGGCGGCGAAATCGCCGATGACCGCCACCTTCGCGCCGGCGGCCAGCGGCAGGATGTTGCCCTCGTTCTTCAGCAGCACCACCGCCTCCTGGGCCACCTTGGCGGCCAGGGCGTGATGGGCGTCCTTGTCAAAGCTGCCGTCGGCCTTCTCCTTCGGGGCCACCGCCAGGATCACGTCCAGCAGTTCGTCCACCCGCTCGTCCACCACCGCTTCGGGGATGGCGCCGGCCTTCACGGCGGCGGCCAGCTGCCGGTCGGAGTCGCCGGCGGTGCCGGGCATCTCCAGATGGCTGCCGGCCCGCACGCCGTCCACATGGTCGTTGGAGCCGCCCCAGTCGGTGACCACGGCGCCCTCAAAGCCCCACTCGCCCCGCAAAATATCGGTCAGCAGGGTCTTGTCCTCGTTGGCGTAGGTGCCGTTGATCTTGTTGTAGGAGGACATGATGAATTTGGGCTTGCCCTCCTTGACGGCGATCTCGAAGTTGGTGAGATACAGTTCCCGGAAGGTGCGCATGTCCACCACGCTGTCGCTGGCCATGCGCAGGGTCTCCTGGCTGTTGGCGGCGAAATGCTTGGGGCAGGCGGCGATGCCCCGGCTCTGGATGCCCCGGATGTAACCCGCGGCCATCTTGCCGGCCAGGATGGGGTCCTCGGAGAAATATTCAAAGTTGCGCCCGCACAACGGGCTGCGCTGGATGTTGAGCCCGGGGCCCAGCACCACGCTCACCCCCTGAGCCACCGCCTCCTCGCCCAAAGCGGCGCCCAGTTCCTCGCCCAGGGCGGGGTCCCAGGTGCAGGCCACGGTGACGGCGGTGGGCCAGCAGGTGGCGGGCAGGCTGGCGTTCAGGCCCAGATGGTCGCCGTCGCCCACCTGCTTGCGCATGCCGGTGGGGCCGTCGGACAGGTAGATGGCGGGCACGCCCAGCCGCTCCACCGGCCGGGTGCTCCAGATGTCCCGGCCGGACAGAAGGCCGCACTTTTCCTCCAGGGTCATCTGGTCGATGAGTTCCTTGTGTTTCATTCTAAGCTCCTTCGTCTGTCGGGCTTTACGGCCACAGGGGCGGGGCCCGAAGGCCCCGCCCCGGTTAAGACCGAAAAAGCGAACGGTGTTTATTCGGCTGCGCCCTCGCCCTCGGAAACAGTCACCACGGGCTGTTCGGCGATGCGGCGCTTGAAGTTCAGCACAGCCTTCACTTCCAGGGCCGCCAGCGCCAGCACCAGCACGGCGTCAATGCCGTAGGCGATCAGCTGCCAGGTGGGCAGGCCGGGGTTCAGGTTCTCCTCCGCATAGGCGCGGCTGTTCACCACGGTGTAGAGGATGTTCTTCACCGCCTGCCGGGCGGCCAGCACGCCGGTGGCGCTGGTGGTGTCGGTCAGGTAGTTGGTGGCGGTGGGGTAGTTCACCAGGCAGAAGTCGGTGCCGTTGCGGATAGCCTGGTCGGCGTTCATGTAACCGTAGACGCCGAAGTAGTCGGTGAGCACCATGCCCACGAAGCCCCACTCGTCCCGCAGGACAGTGTTGCACAGGGCGTTGCAGGCGCCGGCCCACTCCGCGCCCACATAGTTGAAGGAGGACATCGCCGCGTCGGCGCCGCCTTCCTTCACGGCCAGCTCAAAGGGCTTGAGGTAGATCTCGCGGATGGACTGCTCGTTGGCCCAGGTGCAAAGCATGGTGTTGCGGTTGGTCTCCTGGTCGTTCAGCGCGAAGTGCTTGATGTAGGAGTAGACGCCAAAGCTCTCGGCGCCCTGCACGGCCTGGGCGGCCAGCTTGCCGCTGAGCACGCCGTCCTCGGAGTAGTACTCGAAGTTACGGCCGCTGAAGGCGGAGCGGTGGATGTTCATGGCGGGAGCGTACCAGCCGGACACATCCAGGTCGTCGGCCATGCGGCCGATGGAAGCGCCGAACTTGTAGACGGTGTCGGTGTTCCAGGTGGAGGCCATCATCACGGTGCCGGCAAAGCCGATGGAGCCCTGCTGGGTGAAGTTGTTGTTGATGGAGGCCGGGCCGTCACAGTCGTAGGTCTGCACCTTGCCGATGCTGTTCATGGGAGCGGTCTGGTAGCCGCCCATGGCGATCAGTTCGCTCATGTCGGAGACGGTGAGCTGATCCAGGAAGGTATCCCACTGGGGATCGTCGTAGGCGAGGCCCCGCATCTGCACCAGCTGGATGTTGCTGTTCACACCGGTGGCGGGCATCACGTCGTTGGGGTCGTTGTGAGCGGTGGGGTCGTAGTTGGCGTTGTTCAGGAAGGCCGCCTTGCCCTCCTCGCTCATGGACAGGCTGGCCGGAGCCGCGGTGGCCTCGGCGTAGTTGGCGAAGTGGTCGGCGCGGGACAGGTAGGTCACGTCGCCCTCCACGGCGTCAAACTGGTTGGTGGGAGCGGTCTTGTCGGTGGAACGGCCCTCGTTGTAGACGATGGTGGTGGGCACGTTGTACACACGGCTGTCCAGAATGGTGTGGGAGTCGGAGTTGATGCTGATCACATAGTCGCCGGCCTCCAGCACATAGGCGGCCGCGCCATAGGTGTCGTAGGAGGCCATGTCCTCCGCCTTGAAGCTGATGGTCAGGGTCTGGGAGGCGCCGGGCTCCAGCACGTCGGTCTTGTCAAAGGCCACCAGGTTGGCGGTGGCCTTCTCGATGCCGCCGTTGGTGTAGGGAGGATTGAAGTAGACCTCCACCACGTTCTTGCCGGCCACGCTGCCGGTGTTGGTCACGGTCACGTCAAAGCTGATGGTGCCATCCGCTTCGGTGATGTCGCTCATGGTCTGGCTGAAGGTGGTGTAGGACAGGCCGTAGCCGAAGGGATACACCACGGTGGAGTTGTAGTCGTTCAAGCCCTCGGCGGCGGCGGTCTCGTAGAACTTATAGCCGACGTAGATGCCTTCCACATAGTTCACGAAGCTGGGCAGAGCGGTGGTCTCCTGCTGGGTCATGAAGTTGGTGGAGACCACGGCGTGCTCGTCCATGTTGTCATACATGAACTGGCCGAAGTTGTTGAACACGGGGGTGCTGAGCAGGTCGTAGACAAAGGTGTCCACGGTCTTGCCGGAGGGGTTCACCGCGCCGGCCAGCACCAGGCCCACGGCGTCAAAGCCGTTCTGGCCGGGGCAGGGAGCGTAGATCGCGGCATCCACGGGATACTCCTTCAGGAAGCCCAGCTCCATGGCGTTGTTGGTGTTGATGAGCACGACCACCTTGTCGAAGTTGTCGCACACCATCCCGAGCATCTCTTCCTCGCGGTTGCTCAGCTGCAGGTAATGGTCGCCGGCATCCCAGTCGTTGCCCTCGTTGAGGGTGTCGTCGTAAGTACCGTTGAAGTAGGAGTTGCCGGTGGTGGCGTCCTTCTCCTTCCAGCTGCCGTCCACAACGGCGGCCATGTCGGTGGGCATGTCGGCGTTCTCACCGCCGGGCCGGGAGAAGACCACCAGCGCGGTGTCGGAAAACTCCTTGGCGGCGGTCATCATCTCATCGGTGTAGGCGTTCACGTTGGGCTCGGGCAGGGTCCAGTCCTGGGCCCACATGCCCACACTGGGCCGCTCGGCCTGGTAGGCCTCGTAGAAATCCACAAGGTCCTGGTTCACATTCAGGCCGGCGTTCTTGAGGCCGGTGATCAGGTCGGTCACGGCGTACTGGTCATTCAGCGCGCCGGAACCCACGCCGCCGTACACAGGGGCGGTGGAGGCCCAGCCGAAGACGTTCACGTTGGCGCCGCTGGAAAGGGGCAGCGCGCCGTTGTTCTCCAGCAGGGTGACGCCCTCGCTCACCAGTTCGGTGTTCACGTCGTAGGCCTCGGCCATGCTCTCCTCGGTGATGGCGCCGCCGCCCATGGCCAGGTTGATCATGGTGAACATGGGGCCAAAGCAGATGGTGTTGACCACGATCACCACCACCAGGCCCAGGGCCACCAGGGCACTGCTGCGGGCCAGTTTTCTTTTGGCAACGGGCAGCGCCTTGAACGCCACCAGTGCCACCAGCGCGACGACCAGCGCCACGCCCAGCACGATCAGATGATTCTTCACGCTGGACAGGACGTTGAGGACGTCTTGAATGTTGATGGATAACATTTTCCATTCCTCCTTGTTTGCCTTTCGCCAGGGCCTTGCGCCCCGCGCGTTTTCCACGATCATACTGTAGCACAAATTTTGCTCTCAAAACTGTCGAAGGGACAAACTGCCATTTTTGCGGCACAAACGGGAAAACGCTTTGTGCAAATTTGCAATGAAAAGCCCGACTTGTTTGTGTAACACGCACAAGTCGGGCATCCCCGGGCATTTATTCAGCCGCTGACTCCTCCGCCAGCGGCAGCAGGATCTTGAGTTCGAACCAGTTTTTCCGGGTGTTCACCGTCACGGTGCCGCCGTACTTCTGGGCGGTGCGCCGGATGCTCTTGAGGCCGTAGCCGTGGTAGGCGGTGTCTCCCTTGGTGGTGCGGGGCAGGCCGTTTTCAAAGGTCAGCTCCCCCTCGAAACAGTTCTCAAAGCGCAGCAGCGCAAAGTTTTTCTGCCGCGCCACCGTCACATGGATCAGCCGCTTTTCCTTGTCGTCGATCTTTTTCACGCTCTCGATGGCGTTGTCCAGGGCGTTGCCCACCAGGGTGCACAGGTCCATGGGGCTCACCGCCTCCAGCACCGTGCCGTCGGCCACGGTGGTCACGCGGATGCCGTGCTTCTGGCAGTAGAGGCTCTTGCCGGTGAGCAGCACGTCCAGCACCTGATTGCCGGTCTTGTTCTGGGCCTCGTAGGTGTTGATGTCGCTCTCCATCTCGTCCAGCCAGGCGCTGCGGCGCGTTTCGTCCGGCTCGGCCCGCAGCGCGGCGATCTGGTGTTTCAGGTCGTGGTATTTGCGGTTGATGAGATCGATGCTCTCCCGCGATTGCTGGTATTGGGCGTACTGGCTGCGCAAAATTCCGTCGATGGTCTCTAACTCATGGCGCATCTGCAGCTCCACCCGCTGCAGATGGTAGGCGTAGAGGATGGCGATGCCCCCCAGATCCACCAGGGTGCGGATGTTGAAGATATCGCTCACATACTGGCTGCTGAAGGGGGTGTCCGCCTGGGTGTAACTCAGGTTGCTGATGAGGAACACCGACGCGCCGATGATGACCGCGTTCGCCAACTCCCGCCCGGTGACGGCCACCGGGTGTTCCGCCGTGCCGCTGCGCACCTCCAGCAGGTAGACGATGCCGAAGGCCGCGGCGTACACCACCGCGAGAAAGGCCAGGCGGGCGGGCAGCCGGTCCGCCCCGGCCAGGTTCGCGTAATGATAGTACAGCTGCCACTCCAGCGAGGCGCCGAACTCCGCCAGGATGAAGGCCCGCACGGTGTAGTAGCCGGCGCTCAGCGGGCCGCTGCCGCACCCGAAGTTGATGAAGAGGAACATCAGGCCGATGGCTGCCAGCATGCAGGGGATCCACAGGGGCAGCGGCACATTGTCGGTGAGCACCAGAAAGGCGCTCTGCACCGCCAACATCCCGGCGGCCGAGGCCCAGAAGCGGGCGCTGGCCCGCTTGCGGGGCCGCAGCGAGAGGATGTAAACAAGGCAGGCCAGCCACTCGGCCAGCGCCGTGTACAGGCGGGGGATGTCCGCCAGGTCGCCCGGATTCATTTGATCACCCCGCCCACATAGTCGGTCAGCGCCGCCAGAAAGTCATTTTTCCGCCCCCGGCTGATGGGCAGCGCCTGCCCGTTCACCATGGCGCAGCCGTCCCGCACGCTGTCCACATGCTCCAGGTTCACAAGGCATCCCTTGTTGCAGCGGTAAAAGCCGTAGTTCTCCAGCTTTTCCTCCACCTCCCGCATGGTGCCGGTGGTGGTGTGCTCGCCCTCCGCCGTGCAGAAGATCAGGTTGTGGCCCTGGCTCTCCACATACAGGATGCGGGAGATGTCCAGCTTCTGCGCGCCGCCCCGGATGGCGATGGTCATATAGCGGCGCGCCCGCCGCTTCATCCGGCCGATGGCCCGCTCCAGCCGCTGGCTGAAGGCAAAATAGCTTATGGGTTTCAGCACATAGTCCAGCGCGTCCACCGCGTAGCCCCGGATGGCATACTGCGCCATGTTGGTGATGAAGATGATCACCACCTCCGGGTCCACCTTGCGGATCTCCTCGGCGGCGGTCATCCCGTCCATGAACTTCATCTGCACATCCATCAGGATGATGTCGTACTGGGCGCGGTAGTTCTCCAGGATCTCGTCGCCGTCGCAAAAGCGCACCGTCTCGATCACCTCGCCGCTCTCGGCCTGGTACCGTTCCAGGTATTCCTCCAGCTGCCGGGCGCAGGAGTCCTCGTCCTCCACAATGGCAATGCTGATCATGGGCTTTTCTCCTTTCCTGTGATGTTGAAGTCCCGCCAGGCGCCGGCCCCGCGGGCCGGCCGCCTTTGTCACAAGTGAACAACCGAGAGGCGCGGCAGCGGTCAAACTGCCGAAAAAAACAGCAGACGGCGCGGCAGCAAAGCCAAGGCTGCCCGCCCCGGCCAAGCAGCCGCGCCGCGTTGTTCTGTATTCTGTTGCCCGGTTTCGGCCGGGTTTTTCCCGAAGGGGCGATGCCCCGCCCGGCTCAGGGAATGAAGGCGTCGTGGATGGCGCTCACCGCCCGGTCGGCGTCCTTCTCGTCGATGATCACGCTGATCTTGATCTCGCTGGTGCTGATCATGTGGATGTTCACGTTGGCCTCAAACAGCGCCTCGAACATCCGGCTGGCAACGCCGGGGTTGGACTGCATGCCGGCGCCCACCACGCTCACCTTGGCGCAGTGGGTCTCCACCTTGATCTCCTTGCCGCCGAAGCGGGTCTGGTTCTCCTTGAGCACCTCCACGGCGTTGTCCGCCTCGCTGAGGGGCACGGTGAAGATCAGGTCCTTGTTGCCGCCGCGGCCGGTGGACTGCAGGATGATGTCCACGTTGATGTTGCGGCTGGCCAGCGCCCCGAACACCTTGAAGGACATGCCCGGCACATCGGGCACCTCCATGATCGAGATCACCGCCACGTCGGTGTCCTTGGCAACGCCCTTGATGAGCATCCCTTCCATATCGTCTGTTACCTCCTTCACGATGGTCCCCGGCACCGGGTTCAGGCTGGAGAGCACCTCCAGTTCCACGCCGTATTTCTTGGCCAGCTCCACGCTGCGGTTGTTCAGCACCTGAGCGCCCAGGCTCGCCAGTTCCAGCATCTCGTCAAAGGTGATCTGCTCCAGCTTGCGGGCGCCGGGCACCTTGCGCGGGTCGGCGGTGTAGACGCCTTCCACGTCGGTGAAGATCTGGCAGCGGTCGGCGTGCAGCGCGGCGGCCAGCGCCACGGCGCTGGTGTCGGAGCCGCCCCGGCCCAGGGTGGTGACGTCCTCCAGGCGGTTCATGCCCTGGAAACCGGCCACCACCACCACCCGGTTGCGGGCCAGTTCGCTCTCCACCCGCTCGGTGTCGATGCGGCGGATGCGCGCTTTGGAATAGGCGCGGTCGGTGATGAAGCCCGCCTGCCAGCCGGTGAGGCTCACCGCCTGCACCCCCAGCACGCCCAGCGCCATGGCCAGCAGCGCGATGGAGATCTGCTCGCCCGTGGCCAGCAGCATATCCATCTCCCGCCGGCTGGGGTCGGATGTGATCTCCGCCGCCTTGGCGATCAGGTCATCGGTGGTGTCGCCCTGAGCGGAGACCACCACCACCACGTCGTTGCCCGCCTTGCGGGTGTCGGCCACAATGCGGGCCACATTGAACACCCGATCCCGATCGGCCACGGAACTGCCGCCGAATTTCTGCACGATCAAGGCCAAATTTCCTCAACTCCCTCTCTGTGTCCGCAAACAATGCCCCAGGGCATATATATGCATCCACATATAATTATTCTACCACAGCGCCGGTGTTGTCTGCAAGCATTCGCCGCAGTGAGAAGGCCAGCGTCTCCGGCGTCTCCGCCAGCAGTTCCTCGGCCCGGCCGAAGAAGTCGCTGTTGTCCCGGTGGACCACCGCCATGATGGTGGGGCCCGCGCCGGAGATGTACACCGCGTAGGCGCCCAGGTCCCAGGCGATCTCGAAGATGCGCTCGCCGCCGGGGATCAGCGGCAGACGGTACTGCTGGTGCAGCGCGTCCTTGGTGGCCACCTTCAAAAGTTCGTAGTCCCCGTCACAGAAGGCGGCGGTGGCCAGCGCCGCCCGGGACAGGTTGTACACCGCGTCCGCCCGGTCCACCGTTTTAGGCAGCGCCGCCCGGGCCTTCTCGGTGAGCAGCTTGAAGTTGGGGATAAAGGCCGCGAAGGCCAGCTCCTCGTTGATGGGCTTGCGCACGCTGTACACCTGGCCCTCATCGTAGACGCTGGTGACAAAGCCCCCCAGCATGGCCGGGGCCACGTTGTCCGGGTGGCCCTCGATGCTGGTGGCCAGGGTGAGCATCTGCCGCTGGGTGAGGGGCGAGCCCAGCAGGGCGTTGGCCCCCAGGATGCCCGCCACGATGCAGGCGGA
>DWYI01000049.1 GCA_019118765.1 Candidatus Allofournierella merdavium
GCAAGGCCCCAGGCCACGTAGCGCCAGTCGGCGCCGTGCCACAGGCCGGAACACAGGAACACGATGACGATGTTCAGGTAGTGCCGCCAGGGGGCGCAGCGGCTGCCGCCCAGGGAGAAGTAGACGTAATCCCGGAACCAGCCGGTCATCGAAACATGCAAGCGCCGCCAAAACTCCCCGAAACTGCGGGATTCAAAGGGGGAATCAAAATTCTCGATCAGGTCGTAGCCCAGGATACGCGCCGCGCCCAGGGCAATGTCGCAGCAGCCGGAAAAATCCATGTACAACTGTATGGCGAACAGTACGGTAGCCGCTACAAGATTGGGCCCGCTCATGGCGGCCGGGTCGCCGTACACCAGCGAGACATACCGGCTCAGATTGTCGGCAAGGACCATCTTTTTGGCGTAGCCCCACAGCATGCGGAACGCGCCCCCGGCGCAGCGGTTGTAGCTGAAGCGGCGGCTCTTCTGGATCTGGGGCCGCAGCTGGGGGTACCGCTCGATGGGGCCGTTGATCAGCGTAGGGAAAAAGCTGACGAACAGCGCGTAGTGGAACGGGTTGGTCGAAACGATGCAGCGGCGCTTGTAGACGTCGATGGTGTAGCTGAGGGCTGCGAAGGTAAAGTAGCTCAGCCCCAGCGGCGCGATCAGGTTCTCCCGCCGTGCCAGCAGGCCGCCGCCCAGCGTGTCCGCCAGCAGGTTCCAGTATTTGTAGTAGACCAGCACGCCGACGCCGCCGCCGATGGCCGCCAGCAGGGCGGTCACACGCACGGCGCGGTTCTTGCTGCGGCCGATCACCAGCCCGCACAGCCAGGTCAGCAGCGTGGCGCCGGCCAGCACCCACACCAGCGGGCGGTTGACCGGGTCATAACAGAAAAACACATAGCTGGCGATCAGCAGAAAATAAGGCCGCGCCACGCGGGGCAGCGCATAATGGATCAGGGCCGCCGCCGCAAAAAAGACCACAAACAGCAGGGAGGTGATGCTCATGGTCTGGTCCGTGCCCAAAAAGGCCAGCACCTGTTCCCAGGTTATCGTCATACTCTTCCTCTCCGTTCCCACGGCCGATCCCGTCTGGCAGGATCACCGTTTTTCTTCCAGATCCCGAACGCGCTTTTCCAAAATGGCGTTGGCCTGTGTCAGCCGCTTACACTTTTCCGCCAGCTGGCTGATGGCGATGCTCAGGGACAGCAGCACCACCAGCACGAAGCAGAACATCAGCAGAAATACCAGGTTGACGGGCATCTCCACATCGAGCAGGTCCCGCAGCACATAGACCACGTAGGGGAACACCGCAAAGATCACCAGCCCCACGGCCAGCGCCAGCCACAGCAGGCTGTACTTGACGCTCATCAGCCCGCGCTTGAGCAGGGCAAAAATCGTCGCCAGCAGGACCAGCGCCCCCAGGATCATGAAAAATTGCAGTTGAGCCGTCATGTTCGATCCCCCCGCGTTTTATGGATGGAAAAGCGGTCGATGAGCAGCGCCAGCGATACCTTGACCATGTAATACACGCTCTTGAAGCTGGAAATACTGGAAACGCCGCCCTGGCGTTCCCGCATGACCACCGGTGCTTCGCTGACCGAGAACCCGGCCAGACTGGCAGCCAGGATCGCTTCGGGTTCGGGGTAGTCGGTGGCGTAATGGTCGGCAAAATAGGCGGTCATCCGGGCGCTGGTAGCGCGGAACCCGCTGGTCACATCCAGCACGCGCCGCCCGCACAGCAGCCAGATCAGGCTGCTCAAGAAGCGGATGCCCACCCGCCGCATAAAACTGGTCTGGAACCCTTCCTTTTTGATAAAGCGGCTGCCGATGCACATATCGCAGCGGCCGTCCAGCACCGGCTGTACGATCTCATACAGGTACGCGGGGTCGTGCTGGCCGTCGCCGTCCATCTGCACCGCCACGTCGTAGCCGCAGCGCTTGGCATAGCGGTAGCCGCACTGCACGCCGCCGCCGATCCCCAGGTTGACCGGCAGGTCCAGGAAGGGGTAGCCGTGGCTTTGCAGCAGCGCGGCGCTGCCGTCGGTGGAACAGTCGTTGATGACAAGGAAATCCACGTCGGGGCAGGTGTCTTTCAGCCGCTCGACGGTATTCACGATGTTTTGTTCTTCGTTGTAGCAGGGGATCAGCACCAAAATTTTTTTATCCAAAGGGGGTACCTCACATCCGGGCGGTCATTCGCCCTGCAAAATAAACGTTTCCAGCCGCCGCAGCAGTTCGGCGCGGCGGTAGTGCGCCTGGTAATAGGCTTTCGCCCGCGCGCCCAGCGCGGCCCGCTCCCCGGCGGGCATGGCGTACAGGCGCAGCAGGTTGTCCGCCAGCGCCTGCCGGTCGCAGGCCGGGCTCACCAGCCCGCCGCCGCTCTCCGCCACGGCGGCCTGCCCGGCCCCGTTCATGCTGGCGACGACCGGCTTGCCGGCGGCCATGTAGCTGGCGAGCTTGCCGGGCACCGTCAGCCCCAGATCGGGAGAGTCTGACAGCGAGATCAGCAGCGCGTCGGCCAGCGCCGTGAATTTGGGGATCTCCCGGGCCGGGACGCTGCCGTAAAAGGTCACGGCGTCCCCGGCGTTCAGTTTCCGGGCCAGCGCTTGCAGGCTTTCGCGGCTCATGCCGTCGCCCACCAGCAGCAGATGCAGGTTTTCGGCCCCGGCCGCGCGGGCGTCCAGCACGGCGCGCAGCACCATGTCCAGGCTTTGGGCCGGGGTCATCGTGCCGGTGAACACCAGATTGAACCGGCCGCCGAACTGTGCTTCCAGCGCGGCGTCGCGCTGGGGCACGGCGTAAAAATCCTCGCAGTACTGCGGGATCGCCGCCACCTGGCGGGAACTTTTGCCGGTGCGCTGGCACAGCCGCTGCTGCAGCGGCCCGCTCATGGCGATCAGGCGGTCGGCCTTTTTGTACAGGCTGTCGCTGACCTTCTGGGCGACGGCGCGCAGCGCGCCGTTCTGTACCGGCAGCACGCTGTACAGGTTCTCCGGCCAGAGATCCAGCACATAGTTGGTAAAGGGGATATGATGTTTCCTGGCATAGCGGACGGCGGGCCAGCACATCAGCACCGGACTGGTGTTGAAGCAGAACACCGCGTCATACCCGCCCGGCAGCCGGTGCAGGGCCGCCGCCGCATACAGCGGCCAGCTGATATAATTCAGGAAGATGTTCACGCTGGTGTTGCCCTTGCGGGGCCATTCCCGGGCGCGGAAGACCCGCGCGCCATGGTAGGTCTCCTCCCACGGGCCGCGGGCGCTGTAGCCGTCGAACCATTCGCCTTTGGGGTAGTTGGGCAGCCCGCAGAGCACGTCCACGGACAGCCCGTCCTCCAGGAAACCCTCCACGATATCGTTGATGCGGAAATTCTCCGGCCAGAAATGCTGGGTCACGACAAGGATGCGTCCGGCCATCTCAATCCTTTCTCCACACCATCTTGTTGACGACGCCGGTGTAGCTCTGGATGATGCGGACCATCTTGTTGGAGACATCCTCGGTATAATAAGGTACCGGGATGCCGTTGTCGCCCTCGGCGTTCATGGCCACGGCGGTGGCCACAGCCTGCTCCACGCCGCCCGCGCGGATGCCCGCCAGCACAAAGCAGCCTTTGTCCAGCGCCTCGGGGCGCTCGGTGGAGGTGCGGATGCAGACGGCCGGGAACGGCTTGCCGATGCTGGTGTAGAAGCTGGACTCCTCCGGCAGCGTGCCGGAATCCGAGATCACGCAGTAGGCGTTCATCTGCAGGTGGTTGTAGTCGTGGAAGCCCAGCGGCTCGTGCAGCCGCACCCGCTCGTCCAGCTTAAAGCCCATGGCCTCCAGCCGCTTGCGGCTGCGGGGATGGCAGGAGTAGAGGATGGGCATGTCGTACTTTTGGGCCAGGGCGTTGATGGAGTTGAACAGGTCGAGGAAGTTCTTCTCGGTGTCGATGTTCTCCTCCCGGTGGGCGCTGAGCAGCATGTATTTGCGTGGCTCGAGGCCCAGCCGCTCCAGCACGTCGGAGGCCTCGATGGCCGCGAAGTTGGCCCGCAGCACCTCCGCCATGGGGCTGCCGGTGACATAGGTGCGCTCCTTGGCGGTGCCCTCGGCGTTCAGGTAGCGCCGCGCGTGCTCGGAATAGCACAGGTTCACGTCGGCGATGTGGTCCACGATGCGGCGGTTGGTCTCTTCCGGCAAGCACTCGTCAAAGCAGCGGTTGCCCGCCTCCATGTGGAAGATGGGGATGTGCAGACGCTTGGCCGAAATGGCGGAAAGGCAGCTGTTGGTGTCGCCCAAAATCAGCAGGGCGTCGGGCTTTTGCTCCACCATCAATTTGTAGCTCTTGGCGATGATGTTGCCGATGGTCTCGCCGAGGTCGGTGCCCACCGCGTCCAGGTAGAAGTCCGGCGCGCGCAGCCCCAGGTCCTCGAAAAAGATGCCGTTGAGGGTGTAGTCGTAGTTCTGGCCGGTGTGCACCAGCAGTTGATTGAAGTATTTGTCGCACTTTTTGATCACCGCCGCCAGCCGGATGATCTCCGGCCGGGTGCCCACGATGGTCATCAGTTTCAGCTTGTTCATCGGCGTTTACTCCTTTTTCACCGCGCGCTCGTGGCGCTTGTAGTAAAAGTCCAGCATGCCGGCGTCCGGCTGGGAGACCAGCCCGGGCAGCAACCGGTGCAGAAACATCAGGCCCCAGTAGCGGCGCTGGCGCCAGCGGGTAGCGCGCTTTTCGGCGCGGTCCAGCCGCTGCGCGTAGGGCTTGAGCAGGGCAAAGTAATCGCTCTGGCAGGCGGGCATGAAGCAGGTGGGCCGGCGCAGGGCCGCCTTCGGCTCCTGGCGCACGATGTGGGCCAGGAACGCCTCGAAGGAATCCAGAAAAGCGGCGTAGTCAAACCCCTCGGCAAAGGGCGGCTGGGCCAGCATCGCCCGATAGGCATCCTCGTCGGTGTCCAGCCGCTTGACAAAGGCCGCCGCCTCCTCAAAGCTGGCAAAGTCGTGCATGTTCACAAAAGCTTTGGGGTTGAAGATCGCGGTGACGGTCTCGTCGCCGTAGTAGATGGGCACGCTGTGGTTTTTAAAGGCCTCCCAGATCTTTTCGGTGACAAAGCCCGGCCGGCTGGTGCTCTCGCAGCAGATGGTGAAGCGGCTGGCCGCCACCACCTCCGCCTTCTCCGCCCGGGAGATGCGCCGGGGCCCCTCGGGGGTGTTGTTCAAAAAGGGGCCGAAGCAGTCCACCGTCTTGTAGTCACTCAACAGGCGCACCATGGCCTCCCGGGCACCGCTCTCCGAGGGGTGGCTGAAGCAGAAGTTGCAAAAGCGGGTCTTGGCCGCGGCGAAGGCGGCAACGTCTTCCAGCGGCTGCCAGTCGGACAGATCGCAGTCGAACAAAAGGTTCGGGCAGCGGAAGTACCGGTCGGGGTAGCCGATGTGCTCGAACCCGATGTAGTAGTCGTAGGAGGAAAAGTCGGCGTTGTCGTTCTCGCCGGTGTAGCCGATGCGCACGCAGTCCATCTTGTTCAGGTCGAACCGGTGGGCGCCGTACCAGAAATCAGCGCAGAACATGAAGTCCGGTTCGTCGCACACCTGCACATCAAAATGCCGGCGCAGCAGGTCGGTGATGGGGTTGTGCTGAGGGTCGAAGCCGCCGTGAAAGGCGGTGAAGCCGATCTTTACCAGCGGTTTCTCTCCGGGGGAAAGCTGCCGCGCCATGGTCACACCTCCAGGGGGATGGTGTCGGGGTTTTCGGGGTCAAAGGCCTCGTTGGCCCACATCAGGGTCACCATGTCCCCCTCGCCCAGATTTTCAATGTTGTGGGTGTAGCCGGTGGGGATGTCCACCACCTCCAGCTTGTCGCCGGAGACGTGGTATTCATACACCGTCTCCTCGTCCGGCTTGCGGAAGCGGATGACCCCCCGGCCGCTCACCACCAGGAACTTCTCGTTCTTGGAGTTGTGCCAGTGGTTGCCCTTCACGATGCCGGGCTTTGAGATGTTCACGCTCACCTGGCCCCGCTCCGGGGTGCGCAAAAACTCGGTGAAGCTGCCCCGCGCGTCGCAGTGCATGGTGAGCGGGTAGCTGAAGGCGTCGGTGGGCAGGTAGGACAGCCAGGTGGAGTACAGCTTCTTCTCCAGGCTGCCCGCCGCGAGGTACGGCGCCGCCAGGGTCTTGCGGCCTTCGGCAAAGCCGCCGATCACCTCGGCCAGATGGCCCAGGGTGGTGACATGCTCCGGGGTCACAAGGCAGTGGGCGGGCGTCTGCCCGTCCAACACCGTCTCGCCGTCCATCGCGGCCAGGAAGGCGCGCACCACGTCGTCGATGTATACAAGGGGCAGGGAGTAGGCCGCGTCCCGCACTTCCAGAGGCAGGCCGTGGGCGGCGTTGTGGCAGAAGGTGGCCACCACGCTGTTGTAGTTGGGGCGGCACCACTTGCCGAACACCCCCGGCAGCCGGAACACATACACCGGCGCGCCGGCGGCCTCGCCGTAGCCGAACACCGCCGCCTCCGCCAGCGCCTTGCTCTTGCCGTAATCGTTGTCCAGGGCCGCCTGGGTGCTGCTGGTCACCAGCACCGGGGCGGGGGTTTCCGCCTTGGCCAGCAGTTCCAGCAGCGTGTCGGTGAGGCCGGCGTTGCCGGCGTAAAATTCGCCGGGGTCCTTGGGGCGGTTGATGCCCGCCAGATGGAACACAAAACCCGCCCTGGCGGCGTATGCCGCCAGGGTCTCGGGGGTGTCGTCCCGCTCAAAGGGCATCAGGTCGGTGTATCCTTCCGCTTTCAGCGCGGCCATCAGGTTTTTCCCGATGAAGCCGCCCGCGCCGGTGATGAGGATGGGGGTGTCTTTGCGCATGGTCTCGCCGTCCTTTTTCAAATAAACTTATTTGCCCCAGTTTGCCAGTTCGTTGCGCACATACTCGGTGGTCATGATCTTGGCCACCGTCTCCTCCACGTTCAGCCGGCGGGTGTTGTGGCTGGTGTAGCTCTCGCCCGCCTGGGTGTGCACCTGGCCGTTCACCACAAACTTGTCGTAGTTCAGGTCGCGCCCGTCCGCCGCCACCCGGAAGTAGCCACCCATGTCCTCGCTGCGCACCCGCTCCTCCTTGGTCATCAGCGTCTCGTACAGCTTTTCGCCGTGGCGGGTGCCGATGACCTGGGTGCCGGTGTCGCCGAACAGCTGCTGCACCGCCTTGGCCAGATCGCCGATGGTGCAGGCGTCGCTCTTCTGCACGAACAGGTCGCCGGGGTTGGCGTGCTCAAAGGCGAACTGCACCAGGTCCACCGCCTCGTCCAGGTTCATCAAAAAGCGGGTCATGTCCGGGTCGGTGATGGTGATGGGCTTGCCCGCCTTGATCTGCTCGATGAACAGGGGGATCACGCTGCCCCGGCTGCACATCACGTTGCCGTAGCGGGTGCAGCAGATGGTGGTGTCCTCCGCTTTCACGGTGCGGGCCTTCGCGCCGATCACCTTCTCCATCAGCGCCTTGGAGATGCCCATGGCGTTGATGGGGTAGGCGGCCTTGTCGGTGGAAAGGCAGACCACCTTCTTCACCCCCGCGTCGATGGCGGCGCTGAGCACGTTGTCGGTGCCGATGATGTTGGTGCGCACCGCCTCCATGGGGAAGAACTCACAGCTGGGCACCTGCTTAAGGGCCGCCGCGTGGAAGATGTAGTCCACCCCCTGCACCGCGCTCTTCACGCTGGAGGGCTCCCGCACGTCGCCGATGTAAAAGCGCAGCTTGCCCGCCAGTTCCGGGTGCTTCTGCTGCACCTCGTGGCGCATGTCGTCCTGCTTTTTCTCGTCCCGGCTGAAGATGCGGATCTCGCCGATGTCGCTGGCCAGAAAATGCTTGAGCACCGTGTTGCCGAAGCTGCCGGTGCCGCCGGTGATCAAAAGGGTCTTGCCGCTGAAATAGCTGCTGTTCATTCCTGAAAACCTCCCGAAAGGTGTATCGTCCTTCGCGCCCGCGGCGCGATCCTTGCCATATACGGTAACAATCATATCATAAAAGTAACAAATTTCCAAGGGGACGGCGGCATTTCGACACTCCGCTGCGCCCCTTTCTATTTTGCCCGCCCTGTGCTACAATACAATCAATCTGAGAATAAGGAGGCAAAGCCCATGCGCGCCTTTGAGCGTTTTCTTGACTATGCGAAGATCTACACCACGTCCGACGACAACAGCTGTACCCACCCCAGCACCGCCCGCCAGTTTGACCTGGCCCGCCTGCTGGAAAAGCAGATGAAGGAGCTGGGCCTGGCAGACGTGCGGGTGGACGAATGCTGCTATGTCTACGGCACGCTGCCCGCCACACCCGGCTGCGAGTCGAAGCCCGCCATCGGCCTGATCGCCCATATGGACACCGCGCCCGCGGCCCCGGGCGAACATGTGAAGCCCCAGGTGATCGAGAACTACGACGGCGGGGACGTGCTCCTGGCCGGCACCGGCGCCTATATGCGGGTGGCCCAGTTCCCGGAACTGGCCAACTGGAAGGGCCAGACCCTCATCACCGCCGACGGCACCACCCTGCTGGGGGCGGATGACAAGGCCGGCATCGCCGAGATCCTCACCGCCGTGGAGCGGCTGCAAACGGAGCATATCCCCCACGGCAAGGTCTGTGTGGCTTTCACCCCCGACGAGGAGGTGGGCGAGGGGGCCGACCTCTTCGACGTGAAGGGCTTGGGCGCCGATTTCGCCTATACGGTGGACGGCGGCGACGTGGGCGAACTGGAGTATCAGAACTTCAACGCCGCCTCGGCGGAGATCACCATCCACGGCTTTTCGGTGCATCCCGGCAGCGCCAAGGGGCTGATGAAGAACGCGCTGAACATCGCCATGGAGCTGCACGCCATGCTGCCCGCGGACGAGCGCCCCGAGACCACCGAGGGCACCGAGGGCTTTTATCATCTGGACGGGATGCACGGCATCGTGAGCGAGGCGCACATGGGGTATATCCTGCGGGACCACGACGCCGAAAAATTCGCCGCCCGCAAGGCGGCGATTACCGCCGCGGCCGCGGCCATCAACGAAAAATACGGCCCCGGCACGGTGGAACTGAAACTCACCGACAGCTATTCCAACATGGAGCAGCAGATCCTGCCCCACTTCCACCTGATCGAAAACGCGCAGCAGGCGGTGCGCGAGGCGGGCCTGGAGCCGAAGATCGTGCCCATCCGGGGCGGCACCGACGGGGCGCGGCTCTCCTTCATGGGGCTGCCCTGCCCGAACCTGGGCACCGGCGGCTTCAACTTCCACGGCCCCTGCGAGTACATCACCGCCGAAAAGATGGACAAGAGCGTGGAGATCCTGGTGAACATCCTGAAAATTTACGCGAAGTGAGCGGCCCACAGCCGCGCAGCCGCAAAGAAAGGCCCCGCGGACAAGCCGTCCGCGGGGCCTCGCTTTGGTTGTCAGATGTCCGGGATCTCGCCGGTCTCGAAGGCGGTGTTGGTCCTGCCGGGGAAGGGGTAGGTGCGCGCCTCGTCGGCCGAGAGGCTCTCCAGCCCGTAGTACCTAGCCGTGTCGGCGCAGACCCAGTCCTCCGGGCTCTGGCGCAGATCGGGCAGGCCCCAGCCGGCGCACCAGCGGGTGTAGGGCTCGATGGCGTAGGTCACTACCTCCGTTTCGCCCGCCGCGGCGCTTGCCTGCAGGGCCGCCTCCCGGGTCTGTTTCATCACAAAGAAGCTGGCGATGTCGTACCCGGCCCAGACGAACTGCACCGACGCCGCCATGACCAGGCCGGCGGCCCCCGCCGTCAGGGCCCGGCGCGCCTCTCTGCCCTCCAGCCGCACCGCGCAGGCGGCGCAGGCGGCGGTGAGGAAGGCGAACACACCGTGGGTGGAGCGGGGGTAATACACGGGCGAGAGGATCATGGCGAAATTTGCCCCCAGGGCGGCGGCAAAGAGGATGAGGGGCCAGGCCAGCCCGGCCGCCCCCGGCCTTTGCAGCGCCAGCAGGCACAGCAGCACGGCGAAGAGCACCAGCAACACCAGCCCGCCGCCGCTCACCAGCTGGTCCAGCGCGGTGAGAAAGCGCACCGCCAGCACCGTCAGCGGGCCGCGGGGGTCGGCGGCGGCGTCCTGCCGCTGGTAGTTGCCCGGCGCCAGGATCAGCAGCGCATAGCCGGCCAGCGCGCCCAAAAGGCCCATCCAGGCCCAGAGCGGGGCTCTTCTGTCCCGCCAGAGGACAAAGCCCAGCGAGAGCGCCAGCGCCACCAGCAGCCCGGCGCTGGTGTTCTCGCTGGCCCAGCCGGCGACCAGGCCCGCCAGAAGGCTGGCAGGCGCCAGCCACCGCCGGGGCGAAAGGGCGCGGCGCAGGTGCAGCGCCCAGGGCAGCAGCGCCGCCGCGCAGAAGAAGGTGGCCCAGAGATAGTTCAGCGAGCCGCACATCCACAGGTTCGTCTGCCCGAACACCGGCGCCACCATCCACAGGCTCAGGTAGATGAGGGCCAGCACCGCCGGGTCAAAGCGGCGGCGCTCGCCCAGCGCCAACCGGTGCAGCACAAGGCCCAGCCCTGTATAGACCGCCGCATTCAGCAGGTTGAACACGCCCTTGGGCAGCAACGTGAAGCCCTGGGCGAGGCTTTTGATGATAAAGCGTCCGCTCCAGTGAAAATAGTGATGCCACTGGCTCTGCAAAACGTCCCACAGGCTGCGCAGCCGCTCGCCGGTGGCATAGCTGAAGGAAAAGGTGTAGTCGTCCGCCACATAGGGCGTCAGGCCGTTGAGCGCCAGCATGGCAAGGAACACCACCGCCGCCATCGCCGCCGCCAGTTTGACGGACGGTGCGGCGGCTTTCCATTTCTGTTTCAGAGCGCGTCCCCTCCCCTGTGAAGACCGAACCCCCGCGCGGCGGCAGAGCGGTCTGTGCTGCCTTTTATGATACGGGTATTATACCACAGGCGCACGCCCGCTGGCAACGCGGGGGAAATACGCGGCACGGTGGACAAGCCGTTTCGAATTTATTATAATTAAAAAACCGGAAGTTTACGCCCCCGACGGACCTGTGCAAAACGCCTGGCGGGGCGCATGGAAATGAGGGAAACAGGTGCTTTCATCGCTTTTTACCACCGGCATTTACGGCTATCTCGATCTGGTGCTGATCGGCTGGAGCCTGGGCCTCGTGTGGCTGGGGGGTCTGGCGCTTCTGAAAAAGGGGAGCTTTGCCCAAAAGGTCCGGGCGGCCCTTGCCGACGAACATCTCCTCTTCGGCGACTGGTGCGGCGCCGCGCGGGCGGGGGCCGGCGACTGGGCGTTTGCCGTTTCGATGGCTCTTTTGCAGTTTGACACATTCTTCATGAACAGCAACATGCGGCAAATTCACGCCGCCTGGTACGCCTTCCTGGCCACCTGGCTGGAGGTGGTCTATTTCGGGCTGCTGATCCTCAAACTGGTGCTGCTCACCCGCTACTCCGGCCTGCAGCTGGCAGCGGGATACTGCTTCTTCTTTGTGTTCCGCTGGGTGTTTTTGAACAGCGGGCAGTTCTGGGTGGTGGCGGGCATGATGTTCTTTTTGGGCGCGAAGGACATTCAGCCCCGCCGCACCCTCCGGATGGGCCTCGCGGTGAGCGCCGCCAGCTTTTTCGCGGTGACGGGCGCCGCCGCGCTGGGATGGATCCCCACCCTCCGGACCCAGGTGGATGACCGCCTGCGGGACAGCTTCGGCTACGGCTGGTTCAACCTCACCGGCGTCATCCTGCTGGCCCTGTGCGTGATGTATGTCTGCTGGCGGCAGGCGGAACGTCTGCGGTGGTACGATTTCATTGTGCTGGCCGCCGCCCTCCTTTTCTGCGACCGCGGGCCGTACAGCCGCGCTTCCACGGTGTGCATCGCGCTGCTCATCCTGCTGGCGGCGCTGGCGCGCTTTTTCCCCAAACTGGCAAAGCCGGCGGGGGCGCGGGTGCTGGTGAGCGCCGCGCCGGCGGCCGCTTTCGGCGCAAGCCTGCTGGGCGGCCGGCTGTACGATCCGTCCGCTCCGCTCTGGACAGCTTTGGATTCGCTGCTCACCGGCCGGCTGAGTCTGGCCCATGAAGCGCTGGCCGGCAGTTCCGTCGCCATCGCCGGCCAGCGGCTCACCGACGCCGGCTTTCTGGTGGACAATTTCTATGTGAATCTGTGGATCTGGGGCGGCCCGGTGGAGAGCCTGCTGTTCTGGGGCGCGGTGACGGCGCTGTTGTGGCGGCTGATGAAGAAAGGCGCCGTGACCGAGAGCGCCTGTCTCGTGGTGATGCTGGCTCACGCGGTGATGGAGGGGCATTTCATCTGGCCCTGCATCAATGTCTGCCTGTGGCTGCTGCCCTGTGTGCTGTACCTGCTGCCCCGGCAGCGGGTGGCGGGGTTCGGCCGGTCTCCTGAATAACAAAACTCCCCACGGATCATTTCCGCGGGGAGTTTTTGCATGGGAACTCATTCCAGCGCCAGGCTCATCTCCTGGTCCACCGTGTTGGAAAAATCGTCGTATCCGGGGAAGGGGTAGTAGTGCTGTTCCACCGCCCGGATGCTGCCCACCCCCAGGTGGAGCGCCATGTTCACGTTCACCCAGTTGCCGGGGTCCCGGCGGATGTCCGGCTGGCCCCAGGCGCCGCAGAACCGGGTGTAGGGGAACACCGCATAGGTCGCTATGTCCTCTTCGCCTGCCTGCGCCGCCGCGACGATGGCCTCATCCCGCACGCGGCGCATGGTGTAGTAACTCAGGATGTCATAGCCGCCCACCAGCAGGTCGTAGGCCAGCACCACGCCCAGGGCCCCGGCCAAGGCGCCGCGCAGCAGGCGGGCCGTCTGTGCCCGCGCCTGTGCCAGGGCGGCGATGCAGCTGGCGTTGGCGCACACCAGCATCGCCAGCACGGGGTAGAAGGAGCGGATGTAGTATACCGGCGAGAGCACCAGGGCGTAGTTCGCGGCGAGGGCCAGGACGCAGAACACCACGGGCAGCACAAGGGCTTTCGCTCCCGGCCGGGTGAGGGCCAGCAAGCCGTAGAGGGCGCCGAAGGCCACCAGCAGCCAGGCGCCGTAGAGCAGCAGGGTGTGGGTGGCGTTCATGATGCGGGTGGAGTAGACCGTGAGGAACCCCCGGCCGTCCGACCCGGCAAACTCAAAGCGCACCCATTGGCCCGGCGCGCACATCAGCAGCAGAAAACCGGCCAGGCTGCCCGCCGCACCGGTCAGCGCCCACAGGGGGAACTTCCCGGTGAACAGCCGCACAAGCGCCAGGAACGCCACCGCCGCCAGCACCGCCATGCCGCTGGTGTTCTCGTTGCCCCAGCCGGCGGCCAGGCCCAAAAAGAACATCCCCGCCGCCGGCTTCACACCCGTCCACGCCAGCCCGTCCAGCGCCAGGCGGTAGGGGAGAAGGAAAAGCAGGCAGAACACCAGAGGCCACAGGTAGCCGCAGGACCCGCACAGCCACAGGTTCACCGCCCCGAAGCAGGGGTTGAAATGAAACAGTGCGCCCAGCACCGCCGCGAGCAGCAGGGGGTGGACCGGCCGGCTGCCCGCCGCCAGCTTGGCGCAGGCCCAGACGGACACACAGAAGACAAGGGCGTTGACCGGGTTGAAAAGCCCTTTTCCCAGAAAGAGAAAGATCTGGTTCAGGCTGATCACCAGGGTGCGCCCGCCCCACTGCAGATAGTGCTGGATCTGGGACTGAACGATGTCCCCGAAGGATCGCACCGGCTCATGGGTGGGAAAACGGAGGAAATAGGAGTAGTCATCCGAGATCAGGGGCGTCAGCACATTGAACAGCAGCATCACCAGGAACGCGGCGCCCAAAACGGCGGCGCAGCCCCACCAGGCGGCGGAGCGCCTCTTCGCAAATTCAATTCGCAACAGCGGTCACCTCACATCGTTGGCAAAGCCCCCGCGCCGCCCGGCACGGGGGCTTTGCCCTGTTATTATAGACCATGGGGTGCGTTCGTGGCAATGGACTTTTTCCAAAAGTGCGATACAATACAATAAGAAGAGAACCAGGCAGGGGGAAAGAAACGATATGAGACGCATCACCGTCGGCATCCTGGCCCATGTGGACGCGGGCAAGACCACACTGAGCGAAGCGCTGCTCTACCGGAGCGGCCGGCTGAAAAAGCCCGGCCGGGTGGATCACGGCGACGCCTTTCTGGACACCGACGAGCTGGAGCGCCGCCGCGGCATCACCATCTTTGCCAAGCAGGCGGTGCTGGCCCTGCCGGACGCGGTGCTCACCCTGCTGGACACCCCCGGCCATGTGGATTTTGCCGCCGAGGCGGAGCGCACCCTCTCGGTGCTGGACTGCGCCATCCTGGTCATCAGCGGCACCGAGGGGGTGCAGAGCCACACCGCGACCCTATGGCAGCTGCTGCGCCGGCGGAAGGTGCCCACCTTCGTGTTCGTGAACAAGATGGACCTGCCGGGGGCGGAAAAGGAGGCGGCGCTGGCCGATCTGAACGCCCGGCTGGACTCCGGCTTTGTGGATTTCACCCTGCCGGAGGCGGACCTCATGGAGGAGCTGGCGGCCCTGGACGAGGCGGCCCTGGAGGAGTATCTCTCCGGCGGCGCGGTGTCCGGAGCCACCACGGCGGGGCTTATCGCCGCCCGGCGGGCCTACCCCTGCTATTTCGGCTCGGCGCTGAAGCTGGAGGGGGTGGACGCGCTGCTGGAGGGCCTGGCCCGCTGGGCCCCGGTGCCGCTGTACCCGCCGGATTTCGGCGCGCGGGTGTTCAAGATCTCCCGCGACGAGCAGGGGACACGGCTGACCCACCTCAAGGTCACCGGCGGCTGCCTGAAGGCCAAGACCCCGCTGGAGGGCCGCACCGCTGCGGGGCAGCCCTGGCAGCAGAAGGCGGACGCCCTGCGCCTGTATTCCGGGGCGAAGTACGCGCCGCTCACCGAGGCGGAGGCGGGCACGGTCTGCGCCGTCACCGGCCTGGAGCACACCTGGCCCGGCGAGGGGCTGGGGGCCGAGCCGGACGCCGAGGCGCCGGCGCTGGAACCGGTGCTGGCCTGTGAGGTGCTGGCGCCCGAGGGCACCGACTCCGCCGACCTTTTGGCAAAGCTGCGGCTGCTGGAGCAGGAAGACCCGCTGCTGCAGGTGGAGTGGAGCGAGGCGTCCGGCCGGGCGCAGGTGCGGCTGATGGGCGAGGTGCAGCAGCAGGTGCTGGCCAGCCGGATGAAGAGCCGCTTCGGCCTGGAGGTGGCCTTCGGGCCGGGCAGCATCGTGTACAAGGAGACCATCGCCGCCCCGGTGGTGGGCATGGGTCACTTCGAGCCGCTGCGCCACTACGCCGAGGTGCATCTGCTGCTGGAGCCGGGGCCGCGGGGCAGCGGCCTTGCGCTGGCAAGCCGGGTGAGCGAGGACGAACTGAACGGCAACTGGCAGCGGCTGATCCTGAGCCACCTGGCCGAGCGGCGGCATCCCGGCGTGCTCACCGGCAGCCCCATCACCGACATGAAGATCACCCTGGTGGCGGGCAAAGCCCATCTCAAGCACACCGAGGGCGGCGACTTCCGCCAGGCCACCTTCCGGGCGCTGCGCCAGGGTCTGATGCAGGCGCAGAACATCCTGCTGGAGCCTTGGTATGCCTTCCGGCTGGAGGTGCCCGCCGAGAACCTGGGCCGGGCCATGGCGGACGTGCAGCGGATGGGCGGCCGGTTCGATGCGCCCGAAACGGCGGGGGAGACGGCGCGGCTCGCTGGCGAGGCGCCGGTGTCGGAGATGACCGGCTACTCCGCCCAGGTGGCGGCCTACACCAAGGGCAACGGCCGGCTGTCGGTGACGGTGAAGGGGTACGAGCCCTGCCACAACGCCGACGCGGTGATCGCCGCGTCGGGCTACGACCCTGAGCGGGACACCGAAAACCCCGCCGACTCGGTGTTCTGCAGCCACGGCGCGGGGGTGGTGGTGCCCTGGCGCGAGGCGGCGCAGCGGATGCATCTGGAAAACCGGGTGCGGCTGGCCGGCGAGGAGGCTGCGCCCGCCGCGCCGCAGCAGGCGCAGCGCGCCCGCCCGGCCGCCGGCCTGGAGGAGGACGCCCAGCTGGCGGCCATCTTCGAGCGCACCTATGGCCCGGTGCAGCGGCGGGAACTGCTCTTTCGCAGCCCGAAGGAGGAGGCGCCCGCCGCGCCGGCGGGGCCCTGGCGGAAAACGCCGGAATATCTTCTGGTGGACGGCTACAACGTCATCTTCGACTGGCCGGACCTGAAAAAACTGGCGGCGCAGGACCTCTCCGCCGCCCGTGAGGCGCTGATCCAGGTGCTGTGCAACTACCAGGGCTACCACCAGTGCACCCTGATCGTGGTGTTCGACGCATACCGGGTGAGCGGAGGCACCGGCGGCGTGGAGCGGCAGGGCGGCGTCTGGGTGGTCTACACCAAGGAGGCGGAGACCGCCGACGCCTACATCGAAAAGGTGACCTACGAATTGAGCCGGCTGGAACAGGACCGGCGGGTGCGGGCCGTCACCAGCGACGGCGCCGAACAGCTCATCATCCTGGGCCACGGCACCCTGCGGGTCTCCGCCCGGATGTTCCGGCAGGAGATGGCCCAGACCGAGCGGGAGATCGAGCGCATCATCGCCGAGCACAACGCCCGGCGGGGGTGAGCGCCCATCTCAAACGAAAGCCGCCGTTCCGCCGACGCCCGCCCGAGGCCGGAAAAGCCCCGGAGAGGTGTTGTCCGGGGCGGCGGCTTATGCTATAATAAGTCGAAATCTCCCGGCAATCGGGTATGGCCCTGTTGCCGGCTTTGCCTGCCCCGTATCCACTGGGGCAGAAAACAGCAAAAACAACGGCGGAGCGGCGCGCCCCGCCGGAAGGAGCAATGAAAATGGAACAGCAGGAATACAGCCGCTGGCTTTCCCGGCCGGATCTCACGCCCGAACTTCGGCAGGAGCTGGAGAGCATCCGCGGCGATCAGGCCGCGATCAATGACCGCTTCTACCGGGAGCTGGAGTTCGGCACCGGCGGTTTGCGGGGCGTGCTGGGTGCGGGGAGCAACCGGATGAACATCTTCACCGTCCGCAAGGCGACCCAGGGCCTCGCGGCATATGTTCTCGGGCTTCCCGGCGCGAAAAAGCGGGTGGCCATCGCCCACGACAGCCGCATCAACAGCCGGCTGTTCGCGGTGCAGGCCGGCTGCGTGCTGGCGGCAAACGGCATCACCGCCTTCCTCTATCCCCGCCTGGAGCCGACCCCGGCGCTGTCCTGGGCGGTGCGGGCCCAGGGGTGCGATGCCGGCATCTGCATCACCGCCAGCCACAACCCCGCCAAATACAACGGGTACAAGGTGTACGGCGCGGACGGCTGCCAGATCACGGTGGAGGCGGCCAAGGCCATCCAGCAGGCCATCGACGGGGTGGACTGCTTTGAGGGCGTGGCCATCCTGCAGGAGGAAGAGGCCCGGGCCCGCGGCCTGCTGTGCGACACGCCCGAAGCGGTGCTGGACGGGTTCGTGGACGCGGTCTATGAGCAGCGGATGCCGCTGTCCCAGCCGCTGCCCGCCCTGCGGGTGGTCTACACCCCGCTGAACGGCACGGGCCTGGAGTGCGTGCGCCGCATCCTGGACCGGATCGGCATCACCGATGTGACCGTCGTGCCTGAGCAGGAGAAGCCGGACGGCAACTTCCCCACCTGCCCCTACCCCAACCCGGAGATCCGCGAGGCGCTGCAGAAGGGCATCGAACTGTGCGAGACCGTGCAGCCGGACCTGCTGCTGGCCACCGACCCGGACTGCGACCGGGTGGGCATCGCCGTGAAGAACGAGGGCGAGTATGTGCTCCTCTCGGGCAACGAGGTGGGGGTGCTGCTCCTCGATTTCATCTGCCGCGTGCGGCGGCAGGCGGGCACCATGCCCGCCGCGCCGGTGGCGGTGAGCACCATCGTCTCCACCGACATGGCGGACGCGGTGGCCCAAAAGTACGGGGTGGAACTGCGCCGCACCCTCACCGGCTTCAAATTCATCGGCGAGCAGATCGGCCTGCTGGAAGGGCAGGGGCAGCGGGAGCGGTACATCTTCGGCTTTGAGGAGAGTTATGGGTATCTCTCCGGCCCTCATGTGCGGGACAAGGACGGCGTGAACGCCTCCATGCTCATCTGCCAGATGGCGCAGTTCTACAAGGCGCAGGGCAAAAACCTGGCGCAGGCCATGGAGGAACTCTATCGGGAATTCGGCTGCTATCAGAACAGCCTGCACAGCTTCACCTTTGAGGGGCAGGCGGGCTTTTCCCGGATGCAGCAGATCATGCGCACGCTCCGCGAACAGCCGCCGGTGGCCATCGGCGGCCTGGCCGTGGAGAAGGTCGTGGACTACGCGGGCGGCCTGCATGGCCTGCCGAAGGCGGATGTGCTGGAATTCCACTGCGAGGGCGGCGCGAAAGCCATGGTGCGTCCCAGCGGCACCGAGCCCAAGATGAAGCTGTATCTGTTCGCCCGTGGAAAGGACCGCGCTCAGGCGCAGGCGGTCCTGGAGCGGCTGCGGGCAGGAATGGAAGGCAATTTGAAATGAGAACAGGGTCCGCCCCGGCAGCACGCCGGGACGGGCCTTTTCCTCGTTTGGAGAACACGACTATCCGGCTCGACGGACGAACCCTGTCAAAGCGCGCTGGAAAAGACGCGAGAATTGGGAAAAAGTGCAGGATTTTACATCCGTAAATCGGTACCGCACATTGTCGTACACAGGGGAAAATGGTATAATAAGAAAAATTCCGCTTACGCGGCGCGCCCTGCGCCGATTTGAATAAGGAGATATTCCCGTGATCCGAAGAAACCAGAAACTTTTGAACGCGGTCAATATGATCTTGGACGCGATCCTCATCTTCTGCTCCTACCTGCTGGCCACCTACATCCGGTTCGATGTGATGTACGGGGCTGCCCCGGCGCTGCAGCTGGCGTGGAACGCGGCCTTTTTTCGCGGCGCATTTTTCTACACGGTGGCGCTGGTGGGCGCCTTCTACGCCTTTCGGCTGTACGGTTCCTACCGGTTCCAGTCCCAGATCCGGGAACTGTCGGTAATCTTTCTGATCAACGCGGTGGGTGCCACGGCGATCACCGCGTTTTTATATGTCACCCGGCTGGCCGATTTCTCCCGCCTGGCGATCTTCTTCTTCTTCATCCTGTCCACCGTTTCGGTCTCCCTCAAGCGGATCTGCCTGCGGGCGCTGCTGCGCCATTTCCGCAAGCTGGGCTACAACCAGAAGCATGTGATCGTGGTGGGCAACGGCCACTTTGCCCGGCAGTATATGGAGGATGTGAAGGCGCGGCCCTATCTGGGATTCGTGGTGGACGGCTATGTGAGCAAGACCGAGAAGCCGGGCATGGGCCTGCGGCTGGGGGAGTACGAGGAGCTGGAGTCGATCCTGGAAGCCCACGACACGGACGAGTTGATCGTGGCGCTGGAGCCCCATGAGATCCGCTTCATGGGGCAGGTGCTGGCCTGTGCCGACAAGGAGGGCATCAAGGTCTGCATCATCCCGTTCTACAACGATTACATCCCCACCCATCCCACCGTGGACGTGATGGGCCGCACCAAACTCATCAACATCCGCACCACCCCGCTGGACAACGTGCTGTGGCAGATCGTCAAACGCGGGGTGGACATCGCGGGTTCGCTGTGCCTGATCGTGCTCACCAGCCCGGTGATGCTGGCGGCGGCCATCGGAGTGCGGCTGTCCAGCCCGGGGCCGATCATCTTCCGGCAGGAGCGGGTGGGCAAAGACAAAAAGAAGTTTTGGATGTACAAGTTCCGCAGTATGCGGGTGAACGCCGCCGAGAACACCGCCTGGAGCACCGACGCCGACCCCCGCAAGACCCGGTTCGGCAGTTTCATCCGCAAGTACAGCATCGACGAGCTGCCTCAGCTGTTCAACGTCCTCAAGGGTGAGATGAGCCTGGTGGGGCCGCGGCCGGAGATCCCCTTTTATGTGCGGCATTTCAAGGAGGAGGTCCCGCTGTATCTGGTGCGCCAACAGGTGCGGCCGGGCATGACCGGCTGGGCGCAGGTCCACGGCCTGCGGGGCGACACCAGCATTGAAAAGCGGGTGGAATACGACATCTGGTACATCGAGAACTGGACCCTGTGGCTGGACATCCGCATCCTGTTCATGACGGCCTTCGGCGGGATGAAAAACAACGAGCAGATCGCCAGATGACGGCAAAGGAGTCGTTTATGGAAGGACCGATGCGCGTGGCGCAGGTGTTGAACCGCATGGAGAGCGGGGGCATCGAGGCGGTGGTGATGAACTATTACCGCCACATCGACCGGGAGAAGGTGCAGTTCGACTTTTATTTTTTCGAGGGCAGCGCCCTGCCCCAGCGGGAAGAGCTGGAGCGGCTGGGGGCGGGGCTCTATCCCATCCCCGCTTACAGCCGTCCGCTGGCCTATCACCGGGCGCTGTACCGTGCGTTCAAGGCCGCCGGCTACGCCGTCGTGCACGCCCATCTGTCCACTATGTCGGTGTTTGCCCTCTTCGCCGCCTGGCGCGCCGGGGTGCCGGTGCGGATCTGCCACAACCACTCCACCGCCCATTGGGGCGAGGGGAAAAAGACCCTGCTGAAATACCTTCTGCGCCCCTTCAACAAGCTGTTTGCCACCGAGTATTTTGCCTGCGGCGAAAAAGCCGGCCGCTGGATGTACGGCAGGCGCAGCTTCGAGGACGGAAAGGTGTATGTAATGCCCAATGCCATCGATGTGGGGCGGTTTGCGTACGATCCGGCCGCCCGCAGCCGCTTGCGCGGGGAGCTGGCCATCCCGGAGGCCGCCTTTGTGGTGGGCCATGTGGGCCGCTTTGTCTACCCCAAGAACCATGGCTTTCTGCTGCGGGTGTTTCAGCAGACGGCAGCTCTGCGCCAGGATGCCTGGCTGCTTCTGGTGGGCGATGGCGAGCGGATGGAGCAGGTCAGGGCGCAGGCGGAGGAGATGGGCCTTGGGGACCGGGTCTGCTTTACCGGCGCCCGCCCCGACGCGGCGATGCTGTATTCTGCCATGGATGTGTTCTGCCTGCCCAGCTTTTACGAGGGGGTGCCCGTCGTGGCTGTGGAGGCCCAGGCAAACGGGCTTCCCTGCGTACTCTCCGACCGCGTAACGGCCGAGGTGCTCCTGTCACCCAACTCCCTGCGGCTCCCCCTGGGGGATGCCGGGCAGTGGGCGCGACTTCTGACCGGTCTGCAAAGAGGGACGGGCGCTTTGCCGGCAGACGAGTACGACATCACGGCGCAGGCGGCGGAACTGGAACGCTTTTATCTGAGCCATTCCCACGAATTGAGTTTTTTTGCATCGTAAAATGTAAGTTGTTGTCTGTCGATTTACAGCGAACAGGCAGATATGGTATAATGCTGTGATACCAGCGGCAGACTTCTGGATCCCAAGGAGGGCAAAGCGGTGAAATCCGTCACGGTCAACGCGCTGCAATTCAAAAAAAACAGTTCCGGGATCGGAGTCATGATCCGGGAACTGTTTTCCCGCTATACCCTGATTACCTCCCGCCATTGCCGGGTGATCCTCCCAAAGGACGGCCCGGATTTTCCGGCCTCGCCGGACACAGAGATCGTCCGCATCCCCTGGACGTACGGACAGGGGATCCGCCGCATCCTTTTTCAGACGCTGACGATGGGGCGCAGGTATGGCAAAGACGCCATTTTGCTCACCACGGATTCAAAGGCTCCGCTGCTGGTGGACCGCAGCTGTACCCTGGTGCCGCTGGTCACGGATCTGGCGGTGTTTCGCATGCCGCAGGTCTACAAGGCCTCCCGGGCGCTGTGGTGGAAGCTGCAGTACCGCTACCTCTGCCGCCGGGCGGACTTCTTTCTGGCCATTTCGGAATTTACAAAGAGCGAGATGACGCAGCTGCTGGGCATCCCGCCGGAGCGCATTCGCGTTGTGCCCTGCGCCGGGCCGGATTCTCTGGCGCCGGTGGAGGATCCGGAACAGCTGCGCCGCCTGCGGGAGAAATACGGCCTGCCGGAAAAATATTTGCTCTTTGTGGGCAATGCGAATCCCCGAAAAAATCTGGCACGGATGATCCGTGCGTTCGACAGCGCCGCGGACAGGCTGGCGGCCGACTGCCGTCTGGTCATCGCCGGCGAACAGGGATGGAAATTCTCAGAGGAGGACGCGCTGCGGGAGATCCGGCACAGGGAGCGGATCCACTTCATCGGCTTTGTGGAGGACGGGGATATGCCGGCGCTCTACTCGGCGGCGGAACTGTTTCTGTTTCCCACCCTCTACGAAGGGTTCGGCATCCCGGTGATCGAGGCACAGATGTGCGGCACGCCGGTCCTGACCAGCAACTGTTCGTCACTGCCGGAAGTGGCCGGCGACGCAGCCGTGTATGTGGACCCGTACAGCGAAGAGTCCATCACCGACGGGCTCCTGCGGGCGTTGGGCGACCCGCGTCTCGCCGCGGACCTGCGGCGCAAGGGGCTGGAAAACGCCCGTCGGTTCTCCTGGCAGAAGTCGGCGGAACTGCTGGAAAAGATCATCAGCGAGGAAGTGAAGCAATGAGGGTGGCACTGGAACTGCAGTCCTGCTGCGGCAACCGTTCCGGCATTGGGACCTACACCTACGAACTGGCGCGCCGGCTGAAGAACGGGGATGGGCTGGAGTTTTCCGGGAATGTGTTCGACTTTCCGCTTCGCAGGAGCAACCTGGATTTCGTGAAAGACATCCATATGCCTGTCCACATCCAGAGAAGCATGCCCTATGGGGTCTACCGAAGGATCTGGGATTTTGTGCCGCTGCCCTACGGCATGATGTTCCCGCCGGCGGATGTGAATGTATTCTTCAACTTCATCGTGCCACCCCGGGTGCGGGGTAGATGCATTGCCGCGGTGTACGACATGACCTATCTGCGGTACCCGGAGACGATGAAAGAAAGCAACCTGCGCAACCTGGAAAAGAACATGGTGCGCAGCCTGGAGCGCAGCGACGGGATCATAACCATTTCGGAATTTTCGAAGCGTGAGATCTGCGATTTGCTGGGCGTGCCAAAGGAAAAGGTCCATGTCGTCTACTGTGCCGCGTCCCTGCCGCAGCGGCAAAGCCCCCAAGAACAGGTGCGCGCCCGGTTCGGCATCCGGGGACCCTACCTTTTGTATGTGGGCACGGTGGAACCGAGGAAAAACCTGCGCCGGCTGCTGCGGGCCTACCGGCGGCTGAAGCGGGAGGAGAATATCCCCCATCAGCTGGTCTGCGTGGGGGCGAACGGCTGGAACTCCCGGGAGATCTATCAGGAAGCGGAGGAATTTCAGGGTTCCGGCGATGTAGTCTTCACCGGCTACGTCTCGGCGGAGGACAAGGCTGCCCTGTACGCCGGCAGCGACGCCTTTGTGTTCCCCTCCCTCTACGAGGGTTTCGGCATGCCGCCGCTGGAGGCCATGCACCTCGGCTGCCCGGTGGTGTGCGCCAACGCAGCCTCGTTGCCGGAGATCGTGGGGCAGGCCGCCGAGCTGGTTGATCCGCTGGACGATGCCGACATCGCCCGGGGCATCCGCCGCCTGCTGTCGGACCGGGAATACGCCCAAAGTCTGGCCGAGACGGGCCGCCGGCAGGCGCAGCGCTTCAGTTGGGAGCGATCGGCGGAAAAATTTGTAAAGACGATCATGGCAGTGGCGGAACAGTGAATTGCCATTGCCCCAGAAAGGAGCCAGGGTGTGGTAAGCGAAGGCATGAAAGACAATTTTGCCTGGGACGTAAAGCTGGAAGGCACCATAACAGGTGGCCTCTGTTGGGACAATCTGACCAGGAGCCGCATGCAGGACCCACGGGCATTGGAGCGATTCGGTTATAAGGTGTACTCTCAGAATGACGAAGATGACATTCTGCAGGAAATCTTTCGAAGAATCGGCACCACCAACAAGATATTTGTGGAGTTCGGAACGCAGGACGGACTGGAGAGCATCGGACATTATCTGCTACTCTGTGGCTGGTCGGGGTTGTGGATAGAAGGCGATGAGGGAGCGGTGAAACGCCTGCAGTCTCGCTTCCGGCCGGCAATCGATGCCCAGCGGCTTCGGGTGCTGAATGCGTTTATCACCAGGGATAATATCAATTCGCTGATCACTTCGGCTGGGATGCAGGGGCAGATCGACCTGCTCTCTGTCGACGTGGATGGAAACGACTACTATATTTGGAAGGCGATCGATGCCGTTTTGCCCCGTGTGGCAATCGTGGAATTCAATGGTAAGATGCCACCAGATCTCGATTGGAAGATGGCCTACGATGCGGACCATATTTGGGATGGTTCGGACCGGCATGGCGCTTCTCTGAAAGCGCTTGAACTTTTGGGCAGAGAAAAGGGATACACATTGGTTGGAACCAGCCTGAACGGTGTGAATGCGTTTTTTGTCAGGGATGATTTGGTAAATGACTCCTTTTTGGCGCCACATACGGCTGAGTATCTGTATAACCCTCTGCGCCTGGATTTGAAGTTCGTCACAAATCATCCGTCCCGGTATTTCCTGGGACTCCAGCGGGAGGGATATGGGCTTCTTGACTACTGTGATGTGGAATTGGTGATGGGGTTTCACAGTGTGGAGTATTGGGAAGGCGTCTCGTCAAAACAGTTTGCCTGGACATCTGAGGAAAAGAGTGTGTTGCGCCTGTTAAAATGCAGAGCAGGGGATACTTGTGTGATTCCCTGCCTGTTTCCTGAGCAAGCGTCAGAGGGCGGGGAGGTTATCTGTGAACTGGATGTATCCTCTAATTCACCTGGCGGCGAGAAAATGTATGCCGTAAAAGGGAAAAATGCAATTTACATCTACGACATCGGGGATTTGCCGCAGGGGGCGATCATCCGGCTTGCCATTTGCCATCAGAAACTGTGGATCCCCAGCGAGACAACGGAATCGTGCGATACCCGCAGACTGGGAATCGGCATCCGTTTCTCAGAGATAGAGTTCCTTTCTGCCAAATAAAACTCTCAAAAGCAACCACCCATAGAAAAGGAGAGATCACGATGAAGAAAACAGCGTTGATCATGGCGGGCGGCCGGGGCGAACGCTTCTGGCCGAAAAGCCGGAAGGATATGCCCAAGCAGTTCCTTTCACTGACCGACGATGGAAAAACGATGATCCAGCTCACGGTGGAGCGCATCCTTCCGCTGGTGGAGATGGAGGATATCTACATCGCAACCAACAGAGATTATAAAGATCTGGTGCGCCGGCAGTTGCCGGGCATTCCGGAGGAGAACATCCTCTGCGAGCCGGTGGGGAAAAACACCGCCCCCTGCATCGGGCTGGGTGCGGTCCATATGCAGAAAAAATACGGAGACGCCACGATGATCGTGCTGCCGTCCGACCATTTGATCAAATACACCAACATCTTTGTGAACACCCTGTCCGAAGCATGTAAGGTGGCGGAACAAGGGGAAAATCTGGTCACCCTGGGGATCACGGCCGACAGCCCCGAGACGGGGTATGGATATATCAAGTTCCGGACGGAGGAGGCGATCGGCAACGCCTTTGCCGTGGAGAAATTTGTGGAGAAACCGGATCTGGAAACCGCGAAAAAGTACGTGGCTTCGGAACAGTACCTGTGGAACAGCGGGATGTTCATCTGGAAGGTCTCCACGATCCTGAATAATATGCAGGCCTATCTGCCCAGGATCCATGAGGGCCTGTGCCGCATCGGGGACGCCATCGGCACGGAACGGCAGGACGAGGTCCTGGAGAAGGAATTCTCCGCTTTTGACGCCGAGTCTGTGGATTACGGCATCATGGAAAAGGCGAAAAATATCTTTATCCTCGCGGGAACATTCGGCTGGGACGATGTGGGTTCCTGGCTCGCGGTGGGCCGGATCAAAGCGGGCGACGAACTGGGCAATGTAATAGATGGCAATGTTGTGATGGTGGAAACAAAAAATACCATCATCCAAGGCACGCAGAAGCTGATCGCCGCCGTGGGGTTGGAGGATCTGGTCGTGGTGGATACAGAGGACGCGCTCCTCATCTGCGACAAGAACAGCACCGGAGACATCAAGAAGGTGCTGGAGCGCCTGCGGGAAAAAAACCAGACGAAGTATCTTTGATTAAAACAGACACACAAGAAAGGGAGAAAAACATGAAAAAAGCATTGATCACCGGCATCACCGGGCAGGACGGTTCTTATCTGGCGGAGTTGCTGCTGGAAAAGGGATATGAGGTGCACGGCATCACCCGCCGCGCTTCGCTGCCCAACACCGACCGCATCGAGCACCTGCTGGGCAGGATCACCCTGCACGATGGCGATTTGAGCGACTCCAGCAGCCTGGTGCGCATTCTGAGCATCGTGCGGCCGGATGAGGTGTACAACCTGGCGGCCCAGAGCCATGTGCAGGTGAGCTTTGACGTGCCGGAATACTCCGGCGATGTGGACGCTTTGGGCGTGCTGCGGCTGCTGGAGGCGATCCGCATCCTGGGTCTGACCAAGACCTGCCGGTTCTACCAGGCCTCCACCTCCGAACTGTTCGGCAAGGTGGAGGAGGTGCCCCAGCGGGAGACCACCCCCTTCCACCCCTACAGCCCCTACGCCGTCGCCAAGCAGTACGGATTCTGGATGGTGAAGGAGTATCGGGAGGCCTACGGCATGTTCGCGGTCAACGGCATCCTGTTCAACCACGAGTCCGAGCGCCGGGGCGAGAACTTCGTCAACCGCAAGATCACCCGCGCGGCGGGCCGCATCGCCTGCGGCCTGCAGGACAAGCTGCAGCTGGGCAACCTGGACAGCAAGCGCGACTGGGGCTACGCCAAAGACTATGTGGAGTGCATGTGGCTGATGCTCCAGCACGACAAGCCCGAGGACTTCGTCATCGCCACCGGCGTTCAGCACACGGTGCGCGAGTTCACCACCCTGGCCTTCGCCCATGACGGCATCGAGCTGGAGTGGCAGGGCAGCGGCATCGACGAGAAGGGCATCGACAAGGCCACCGGCAAGGTGCTGGTGGAGGTGAACGAGGCCTGGTTCCGTCCCACCGATGTGGACAACCTCTGGGGTGATCCCACCAAGGCCAAGACGGTGCTGGGCTGGAATCCCCAGACCACCAGCTACGAGCAGCTGTGCGCCATCATGGCGGAGTACGACCTGCAGCTGGCCAAGAAGGAGAAGGCGGCGCTGGGCGAATAATCGGACAAAACGAAATATCAGGGGGCGGCGCGGTGCAGCGATACACCGCGCCAGAATGGGAGAGCGTATGAAGGCTTTAGTGGTCGGGGCGTCCGGCTTTGTGGGCGATTATCTGATCGACGCGATCAAGGAGGATATGCTGTGCGAGGTGTATGCGACAAAGCTTCCGCAGCACAAGGCCTGGCGCGACGATATCGATGTGCTGGATCTGAACATCCTGGACGCACAGCAGGTGCGGGATTGCCTGCATCAGGTGGAGCCGGACTATATTTTCTACCTTGCGGCCCAGAGTTCCATCGCGAAATCCTGGGCCGACCCACCCCAGACCGTGCAGGTGAACGTACAGGGAAGCCTCAATGTGCTGGATGGCATCCGCACCCTCCGCAACTCCCCCCGGGTGCTCATCGTCGGT
Source organism: Candidatus Allofournierella merdavium (assembly GCA_019118765.1). GTDB lineage: Bacteria > Bacillota > Clostridia > Oscillospirales > Ruminococcaceae > Allofournierella_A > Allofournierella_A merdavium. The sequence goes on from DWYI01000049.1 coordinate 27,428, forward strand.
TCCGGCGAGGAGTATGGGGCCATTCCGCCCGAGGCGGTACCCATCCGGGAGGAGACGCTGCTCAACCCGCAGAACATTTATGCGGCCACCAAGGCGTGTCAGAACATGATGGCGTCCATCTATGCGGCCGCTTACGGGTTGCAGCTGATCATGGTGCGGGCTTTCAATCACATGGGGCCGGGACAGCTGGATATCTTTGTGATCTCGGATTTCTGCCATCAGGCGGCGCGCATCGAGGCTGGCCTTCAGGAACCGGTGATCCGGGTGGGCAACCTGCAGGCCAGGCGCGATTTCACCGATGTGCGGGACGTGGTGCGGGCCTACACACGGCTGATCCAGTTCGGACGTGCCGGCGAGACCTACAACGTGGGCAGCGGCCACGCCATCACCATCCGCTCGGCGCTGGACACGATCATCCAAAAGAGCAAAAAGCAGATTAGCGTGTTCGTGGACCCCAAAAAACTTCGCCCCATCGACGTGCCGGTGATCGAGGCAGATATCAGCAAGCTGTACGCGGCCACAGGCTGGCAGCCCCGCATCCCCTTTGAGCAGACCATCGAGGAGATGCTGGACTTTTGGAGAAAACAATGCGCGGAGGAGAAAACGGAATGCGTTCACTCATAATCGGAGCCACCAGCTTTTCCGGCAGGTACATGTGCGAATTCCTGCAAAGTAAGGGCGAGGAATTTGTGGGCACGGCCCTGGACCTGCAAGAGGAACCGGCGGATAAAACCGTCGGCCGGCTGATAGAGATGGACCTGTTGGACCTGCCCACCCTTGTGCAGGTGTTGAAAGAGGTCCGGCCGGCGTATATCTTTAACTTCGCCGCGCAGAGCTCGGTGGACTTGGCCTGGAAGAACCCGGGCATGACCGTCGAGGTGAATGTGAACGGGGCGCTGAACCTGTTCCAGGCGATCCGGCAGGCGCAGATCGACCCCACGGTGGTACTGATCGGCGCGGGGGAGGAATACGGCAGGGTGGATTTTCAACAGCTGCCCACCTCCGAGGCCCAGCGCCTGGCGCCGGGGAACATCTACGCGGCAACCAAGGCCTGCCAGACGATGATGGCCCAGATCTACCACAAGGCCTATGGCCTAAAGCTGATCGTGGCCAGGACCTTCAACATCATAGGCCCGGGCCAGTCGGATCACTTCGCCGTGTCCAACTTCTGCCATCAGGCCGCGCTCATCGAAAAGGGTGCGGCGGAGCCGGTGCTCCATGTGGGCAATATGAACATCGAGCGGGATTTCACCGACATCCGGGATGTGGTTCGCGCCTATTGGATGCTGGCGGAAAAAGGCATGCCTGGCGAAGTGTATAACGTGGGGCGCGGTGAGGCAATGGCGATCCGCGTGATCGTGGAGCAGATTCGCAAACAGCTCGGGGCCCGGTTTTCACTGCAGGTGGATCGGGATCGGATGCGGCCAATCGATACGCCGAAGATCCAGAGTTCTATTCAAAAGATACACGAAGATGTAGGTTGGGAGCCGGCGATCCCTATGGAAAAAACCGTGCAGGACATGCTGAATTACTGGAGAGCGAAATGAAACATACACAACCGGCGCACAACGGTGCGAAACGGAGCAATACCTGGTATCTGTTCTCGTTTTTGGTGAAGAACGACATCAAGCAGAGATACCAGGGGTCGGTGCTGGGCATCCTTTGGTCCATTATTGTCCCACTGATCATGCTTGCTGTTTATACCTTCATTTTCAGCGAGGTGTTTAGCGCCAAGTGGAACGTAGATACCGACAACAAGTTTGAGTTCGCACTTATGCTGTTTTGCGGTTTGAATCTTTATACCATGTTCAGCGACGTGTTGAGCAGATCGGTGGGTTTGATCCAGCAAAATCAGAACTATGTGAAAAAGGTCGTGTTCCCGCTGGAGATCCTGCCGGGGGTGATCACCTTTTCGGCGCTGTTCAACTGCCTGATCGGTTTTGGCGTGCTGATTTTGGCCAACACGGCCTTGAATCATGTAATGTATGTCACAATGATCGAAGCGCCGCTTGTGCTTGTGCCACACATTGTGTTCTGCTGCGGGATCGCGTTCCTGTTTTCCGCGTTGTCTGTCTATGTAAGAGACCTGGCAAATTTCATCAGCGTTCTCATCACGATCCTCATGTATATGAGCCCGGTGTTTTTTCCCCTTTCGGCCGTGCCGGAGCGATTCCGCGCATTTATGATGTTTAACCCGATGACTTATACCATCGAGAACATGAGAAATGTTGTCCTGTACGGAAATCACATCGAGCCAGGCTATTATGCGATCTCCTTTGGAACGGCGCTGATTGCTTTTCTGCTGGGATATTGGGTTTTTCATCGGGCAAAGAGCGGATTTGCCGATCTGCTCTGAAAAAAGGAGCGAGCAATGCAGCAGATCAGAGCAGAAGACAACAGCAAGTTGGCGGTCAAGGTCGCAAATCTTTCCAAGGCGTATCAGGTGATCCATTCCCCTTGGGGAAGATTCAAATACTATGTGTTCGGTCGGGAGTGCGGCGAAAAGTTCTACGCTCTGCGGGATGTGAATTTCACGGTGAACAAGGGCGAGACTTTTGGGATCATCGGTACCAACGGAAGCGGCAAGAGCACCCTTTTGCAGATCATCTCCGGCATCATCCCTGCAACGGATGGACAGGTGCAGGTGAGCGGAAAGGTTTCCGCCCTGCTGGAACTGGGCAGCGGTTTCAACCCGGAGAGCACCGGGTATGAGAATATTTTTTTGAATGCTGCCATTCTGGGGGTCGCCAAGAGCGAGATCGAAAAAAAATGCCAGGATATCATTGCGTTTGCTGACATCGGTGATTTTATCCATGAACCGGTGAAGACCTATTCCAGCGGTATGTTCATTCGCTTGGCGTTTGCCGTGGCCATCAACGTGGAGGCGGACGTGATCATCATCGACGAAGCGCTGGCGGTGGGGGATATCTTTTTCCGCCAGAAGTGCTACGCGAAGCTGAATGAACTGAAAAAGCAGGGCAAGACCATCATCCTTGTATCCCATGGCATGAATGAGGTGGAACAATTCTGTGATCGGGCGTTGCTTTTGAGTCATGGCAAACAGATCATGCTGGGTGACAGCAACAATGTGGTGCAGGAATATTACATGCTCAATCAGGAGGAGAATGAAAGCACTCCTCATGAGGAAGAAGATTTCCCATCGGAAGAACCGGCTGTGGAAGTGACGTACGATGCTTCTTTTTTTCAGGAACACTGGCGGCCGCTGGATGCAACTTTTTTTGACTTGAGCAAATCCATGGAACACAGTAACGGGATGGCCCATTACACAAAGGTCGGCCTGTTTGATGAGCGGGGCTTTGCCAAGCGGCTTTTCAAACAGGGAGAAAACGCCTACTTTTATGTGGAACTGCAAGCGGATAAGGACATTCCCGCAGTGCCGATCAATGGGGTGGTTCTGGTCAATCAGAGAAGTATCATTGTGCATGGAAAAAACACATTTCAGACTGATTGCAAGCTTCCCCGCATGGTGAAAAAGGGGCAGATCATAAAGAACTGTTATAAAATAAAGCTAGACTTGGAAGAGGGTGAATACACCTTCGAAGTCGGCTTTTCCTGCCTGCCGGAAAAGGCGTATAGCAACAGAGAAAAAATCCCCCACGAGGAATTGAATGAGCAACTGTTGACCATCGCATCCCGGCGGGCGGTGGGCGCATTCGCCATTCAGGGGAAAGAAAAGCCAAGCCCTTCGGCACTAAAATTCTACGGCCTGGTGGATCTGCCGGATGAATGTGAGACAAAACAGGAGTGATCTGGTGCCACATTGCAGTGTTTGACCGAAGAGCGTGATGTGGGAGCAAACAAAAAGTTCAAAACGCCGCAATCCGGGATTGCCTGGCGAAAGGAGAGCATTAACAATGGAAAAAGACGCGAAGATCTATGTGGCCGGCCATCACGGTATGGTGGGTTCGGCGATCGTTCGTGAACTGCAGCGGCAGGGATACTCCAACATCGTTACAAGATCGCACAAGGAGCTTGATCTGTGCCGGCAGGAACAGGTGGAAGCTTTCTTCGAGCAGGAAAAGCCCCAGTACGTTTTCCTGGCTGCCGCGAAGGTGGGCGGCATTGTTGCAAACCAGGAAGCGCTGGCCGATTTCATGTATGAAAACATGATCCTGGAGATGAACGTGATCCATGCCGCCTGGCAGAACGGCTGCAAAAAGCTGCAGTTTCTGGGGTCGTCCTGTATTTATCCCAAATTCGCGCCGCAGCCGATGAAGGAAAGCTGTCTGCTAACTTCCGCCCTGGAGCCGACAAACGAAGCCTACGCACTGGCGAAGATCTCCGGCCTCAAATACTGTGAGTATCTGAACCGACAGTATGGAACAGACTATATTTCTGTCATGCCTACGAATTTGTATGGCCCGAATGACAACTATCATCCCACCCATAGCCATGTCCTTCCGGCGCTGATTCGCAGGTTTCATGAAGCGAAGGTGGCCAATCTGCCTTCTGTTACCTGTTGGGGCGACGGCAGTCCGCTTCGGGAGTTTCTGTATGTGGATGATCTGGCAAACCTGTGTGTGTTTTTGATGAACAATTACAGTGGGAACGAAACAGTGAACGCGGGCACGGGTAAAGAGATATCCATCAAGGAACTGACTGAGTTGACCGCAAAAATTATTGGCTATACCGGCGATATCCTCTGGGACACTTCCAAGCCGAATGGAACGCCGCGCAAGTTGTTGGATGTATCCAAAAGCCGCGCACTGGGATGGAACTACAAGGTGGAATTGGAAGAGGGAATCAGGCGCACCTATCAAGACTTCCTGACAAACCCCATGCGCGCAGAGCGCTGAATTGCGGTCGGGGGTAACACAGAACGAGGAATTTGAAAATTTGTACGATTAGGAGACATCAGAAAGATGCGGATTGCGATTGATATGACTCCTGTGGTGGCAGGCGGTGCGAACGGAGGCGTTCTGCCGCTCACGATCGAGACCATCAAGGGATTCAGACAATGGGAAAACACAGATGTTGTGTTGCTAACGTCCAGCACAAACCACGATCTGCTGTGCGACCTGGACAAATATGGCTGTAAGAGATTTTGCCTTACAGGCGAAGGCGGCCAGGTCATGCCGCTTGTATCACGCGACGCACCTTTGCCTGCCCCCTTAACCGCACAAGCACCGGTTTTGCCCATGCGGAGGGAGATGGCGCAGCGGCTGAAACGGAAGGCCAAGCAAGCGATAAAGCAGTATGCACCTTCTTGGTTCCTGCGCTTTGCAAAACGACACAAAGGCGGGATCAAAAAGATATTCTGGCGCTGTGTCCATCCGGTCAAGGGGCTTTTAAAGCCGTTGGCGCGATTTGTCATGCCTCATGGGGTGTATGTTCTGTACTCCACACGATGCGCTGAACGTGTGGCAGTCCAAACACAGATCGCGGCATCTGCCGCGGCTGCTTCAAAAGTGCGTGCTGAACCACAGTATGATGTTGATCGTTGTAACTTATCCGCTTTGATTGGGGAAAAGGTCGATGTTTTGTACTGCCCTTTTTCGGCGGTGAATTTTTACGATCCGCAAGTCGCGACAGTATCGGTGATCAATGATATACAACATGTATATTATCCGTTCTTTTTTGCGCCGCAGGAATTGGAAGCGCGGAAAGATTTCTATGACAAGCTGCTCCGGGTCCACCCCCAAATCGTGACCATTTCCGACTTTACCAAAAAAACGATCGTAGAAACGTATGGCTGTGCGGCAGAAACGGTCCAGACGATTTATCCATCCGTACAAAAGCGCCTTTCGGCTTTTACTGAAGAGGAAAAACAAGCGGCATTCCAGAAGTTTGGATTCAATAAACAGGGGTATATCATTTACCCGGCAAATTTCTGGAAACATAAGAATCATCCGATTTTGCTCACGGCCTTCCGAATGTACCTGGAAACCCACAGAGAATCGCCTCTCCAGCTTGTACTTACCGGATCCGCTGTGGATCAGGCAGAGGCGATGAAAACGCTGATTGATGGAAGCGGACTGGCCGACCGAGTACACCATTTGGGATATGTTGAGAACGTGGAACTGGCGGCTCTGATCTCAAACAGCAAATACCTCATTTTCCCCAGTTTGTTTGAAGGGTTTGGCATCCCGGTGGCGGAAGCGATGCAATTGGGGACCACAGTACTGTGTTCCAATTCAACTTCACTTCCCGAAGTTGGCGGCGACTGCGCATTTTACTTTGATCCGCGCACCCCGGAAAGCATTTTGAACTGTATGGAATTTGTGGATGAAAATCCTGCCGAAGTCAAAAAGAAGAAAGAGCGCTATCAAGAGCAACTCTCCAAATTTGATTTCGATGTATATATGGAAAAATATAGAAAGCTCTTTGAATTATTGTGCAAGGAGAAACAGCCCGATGAAGCTATCAATTGTAACGCCCTCCTATAATCAGGGAGAATTTATCAAGGCGACTATCGACAGCGTGCTGGGCCAGGGATACCCTGACCTGGAATATCTCGTTATGGATGGGGGAAGCACAGACTCCACGGTCTCCATTCTCAAGTCATATGGAGATAAAATCATCTGGGTCAGCGAGCCGGATGGCGGGCAGGCTGCCGCGGTAAACAAGGGGATTCTTGCGTCCACGGGAGACATCATCGGTTGGATCAACTCGGACGATATCTATTATCCGGGAACTTTCGAAACAGTAATGAAGGCGTTTGAGCAGCACCCGGAAGTAAATGTGATCTATGGGCACGCCGACCACATCACTAAGGACGGAGCATATCTGGAGGATTATTACACTGAAAAGTGGAATTATGAACGGCTCAAGGAGATATGCTACATCTGCCAGCCAGCGGTGTTTTTTCGCAAAAAGACAGTGATGGAATGCGGCCTGTTAAACCCCGATCGCCATTTTGCGATGGATTATGATCTGTGGTTGCGGATGGGGAAAAGCAACGACTTCTATTTCATCGATAAGAAGTTTGCTGGTTCCCGCCTGTACCAGGAGAATAAAACACTCGGTTTCCGTGACAAAGTCTGTTATGATATTCTGGACACCGTGAAAGAAGTGACCGGTTCTGTGCCGATGCGGTGGCTGGAGGCGGGTGCCCATATGCTCAACGAAGGATATGAGCACAACGACCCCATTCTCCGGGAACGGACAGAGTATATTTCCCGGCTCATTGCTTCGGGGATGGATCTGAGCCTTAAGTATACGGGCAGGTTGCCCGCGACAAGGGAGGAACTCCCTTTGCGGGAAGTCCCGATCAGAATTGGATATGATGTGAGCATTACCTGTGATTCGGGTGCCGGAGTCAGCCAATACACGCAGGCTTTGGCCGAAGGACTGTGCAGCATTGACCGGGTGAATCAGTATCTGTTTTATCCCTTGTTTAAAAACAGATACAGCGGAAACTATAAACAGTGTAAGATCCCCGCAAAGTCTCCGAATGCACAGATGATGTTTCGAAATAAATACCCGGTTGAGTATTATCAGTCGTTGTTTGATGCCCCTGGGCAGGATATCACGGAAGTATTGGGAACGCCGAATGTTGTCCATCACACTGGATTTTGCTATACAGATCAGCACAACGCGGCGAATGTTTATACTCTGTTTGATATGTCTTTCTTTGACTATCCCGATTGCACAACGGAAGCAAACAGAGTGTATTGTTATGAGGCGATGCAGCGCGCGGTCCTCAGCGCGGATGTGTTTGTGTCCATCTCCGAATACACAAAGCAGCGTTTCCTTCACTATTTTCCTTATGTGGATGCAGATAAAATCAAGGTCGTTCCCCTTGCATGCCGGAAAACGCTGAAGGTGCCGGCCAATCCCGATCAGTGCCTGAAGGATATGGGGATCACGCCGGGAACGCCGTTCTGGCTGAGCGTGAACACCATCGAACCCCGTAAAAATATCAAAACATTGCTGAGAGCCTACAAAAAGCTGCGGGACAAGGGCGCGACGTATCCTTTGTATCTTGCGGGTGGTCGCGGGTGGAAAAATCAAGCGATCTACGAAGAAGTGAAAGTCCTTGGGATCGAAGAATCTGTCCGCTTTTTGGGATTTGTGGATGACAGGCACCTTTCGGCGCTGTATGCGTCTTGTTTCTGCTTTTTGTATCCTTCCGTGGATGAGGGCTTCGGCCTGCCGGTCCTGGAGTCGATGACCTTGGGTGGTCCTGTCATCTGCAGCAATGTGGCAAGTCTCCCTGAGGTGGCGGGTCAGGCTGCGCTGTATGTGGATCCCGCAAATGTGGATACCATAGTTGCTGCGATGGAAAAGGTTTCCAAGGACGAATCGCTGCGGCAGACGCTGATTCAACAGGGGAAGGAAAAAGCTGAGGACTTCTCTTGGGAGAAGACGGCTGAAAAAACGCTGATGAGCTATTACGAGGCGATTTGGCGACACAAACAAAACAAGTAATAAACTTTTACATGAGAGGACAAACAGATGAAACGTTGCTGGTGCGGAAATGAGGCGTTGGAGGAGTACTCCTCCCAATATCGTGTTTGTACGAAGTGCCACACATTGGTTACCAAGTATGACGTGAACGACTCTCTGTATAAAGTCTCGGATGAAGAGTCTGATTTTTACGGCGAGAATTATTGGGCAAAAGGGATGCTTGAGCTATCTGGACTGCCCAGCCTCAGTGCGCTGGTGGACGCATACCTGCGTGGGCGCGTACCGTACTGGACGGAAAATGTTTTGAAATATGCAAAGCTTGGAGGATGTGTTGCGGAGGTCGGTTGCGGACTGGGTCAATTGCAGTATGTGCTGAAAAGAATAGGATATCAACAGCTGGCCTATGAACTCAGCCCGGACATCTGCCGGTATATGGAGGATACCTTGGGTGTCTCTGCGCACTGTGGCTCTTTTGAAAGAAGCGATAAACCATACGATGCCATCTTGGCGTTTGATTTGTTTGAACACCTGTTGGAGCCAGAGGAGTTTCTTTCAGCATGTGCCGATTCTCTGCAAACCGATGGTGTTTTGATGATGCAGACACCGTGCTATGATGCGGCGCTCAGCTATGATGAGATGCTGATTCAAAAGCCGCGCTTCAAGGAGCTTTTAAGGCCCGAACAACACTTGTACCTTTTCAGCCGCGAATCCATTGCTGAGATCCTTCACAAACACGGCTTTGTGAACGTCGTCTTCGAGCCGGCGTATTTCGGTGATGATTACGATATGTTCTTCGTGGCGTCCAAGGGTGAACTCTGCCAGAATACCAAGGACGAGATCGATGAGTATCTGAACCGGCAAGAGAACGGCCGCCTTGTCAAGGCAATGATCGCTTTGCAGGATGAAAACCGGGAGTGGGAGAAGAGGTATTTACAGGCGGATCGAGATCGGGAAGAGCGGCTGCACAATATGCAAAAACTGGAAGAACTGCTGCGGGTGAATGAAGCTGACCGTGAAGACAGGCTGAAACAGGCACAAACTCTGGAGCGGCGCCTGGAAGAAAGCGAGGCGGACCGGGCGGCACGGCTGGAGCAGGTGAAGATTTTGGAGCAGCGCCTGGAAAAAAGTGAGAGGGACCGGGCGGCACGGCTGGAGCAGATGAAGATTTTGGAGCGGCACCTGGAAGAAAGCGAGACGGATCGTGCGGCACGGCTGGAGCAGATGAAGATTTTGGAGCGGCGCCTGGAAGAAAGCGAGGCGGATCGTGCGGCACGGCTGGAGCAGATGAAGATTCTGGAGCGGCGCCTGGAGGAAAGCGAAGCGGATCGGGCGGCAAGAAAAGGATGCAATACTGGAAATCCATCTTAAATTGGTGAAGTGATCACGAACAGCCATGGAATAACATGATTGAACGACACTGGCTGAAATGATTGAAATGCAACTGCTATAAGAGTATCTGCCAAGCGCATAGGAGATGGGGGTTTCAAAAGGTATCTGCATTAAGACGAGGAGTGATTTCTGATGTTTGAACTGACGCAAATTCTTTACTATATTGGATGTACGCTTGGGACGCTCTTGATTGGAAGTCCCGCGGTTCTTCTGTTGCACCGTGATGGGGCCAAGATTTTTCATCCGAAGTCATGGTTCATGGGAACAACAATTATAATGTTGCTTTGTTACTGGATGAGTATGTTCGGAATTCCGATGAAGCAGGCATGGCTGATTGTCGCTGCGCTGTCTTTGATTGTGTGGATTATAGTTTGGAAGCGCAGGCTCAAGGGAAAAGATTCTTTGTTTGTTGAAAAACAAACAAGGGGTTTGTTGGTGCTTTGTTTTATTGCCGGATCGCTGGCGCTTATACCCATGATTGTGTTTAAAGCGTGTTTCCTGTACGGTGATATGTATACCTATGTAAGCATTGCTGATTACCTGCTCCAACATGGCTATGGAAGCACAGTCTCATTGGATCCATATTCACCATGGCTGTCACAAGTTTTGCTGTATCAAAGTCATGGGTTTCGGATGGGAGCACAATTTTTCCTCTCGTTTTGGACAGCGGCTCTGCAGCAAGAGTTTTCCGTTTTTGTTTACTCGCCGGCATCGGCCTTTGGAATCAGCTTGTATGGCATGGCCGTGTGGGAATTTACACAGTCGGTTTGGAAACTTAGTCCGCGACGGGTAGCCTATGCGGTGATCTTTTCGGCGTTTAATATTCCGTTTGTGATTTGGAGCGCCGTATATGGCTTCTTCCCTCAATTGCTGGGGCTTGCGTTTTTCATAATGGCTCTCGGAACAGTGGTAAAACTGCTTGTTCACCATCAGAAGTTTTCCGTGTTGGACTATGTAGAGGGTAGCTTGTGGATTGCCTCCATGGCGTTTTGCTATAGTGAAGTTGTGCCGTTCTTTGTGGTTTTTACTTCTGTTCTGTATTTTACACAGAACAGGAGTAAAAAGGCGTTTTTGCAGGGGTTTAAATCATTGGCACTGATTGCGGTATTTAGCCTGACCGTATTGGGAAAGTATGCCATTGAAATGTTTGGTTCAATCATTACAATGATGGGAGCTGCGGTAGGCTGGGAGCAACGATTGAACTGGATAGGATATCTGGCTTGTTGGTTCTCTTCCGCGCCAGTGCAGTATAACTTTGTTGATGCCCAATATCCATTAGTACCACATACTGTGTTTGTCACAGCTACGATTATTATGCTGGCACTGCTGGTATATGGACTGTGCGTTCACAAAAGTGATTCAAAAACAAAGCATCTGACAATAGGTGCAATCCTTGCAATCCCATTGCTTCTCTTCCTGGTTTACTTTGGTAATATAGCAGAAAATCCGTTTGGCAATGGGTATGGGAACTCGTGGTCAGTGTTTAAGTTGGCGCAATACGCATTCCCTGTTATAGGCTGCTTTCTGTTTCCTTACTTTGCGGATGTTTTTCAAGGAGGCGGCCTGATAAAGCGTAGCCTTTCGATTGCGTTTCCCAGCGTCTTTTGCGTAGTGGGGTTGATGCATGCCGTTCTCTATTCCGATAGCGTTACCGAATCAATGAGAAAATATACAAACTACGCGGAAAATCCCATTATGGCTTATATAGACATAGCAAAGCATTATGAGGGTGAAACAAGAGTCCTCAACTTACTTGGTTTTGATGAACATCAAAGTGAGAGAAAAATCCTTACCTACTTTTTGCGCGGAAATAAACTTGCCTCTGACTGGAGCAGCGACGGGTATTTTTCTCTTTACAAAAATAAAGATCCGGAGATTGTATCGGACGGCTTGTTTTTGATTTATGACCCCAAGGCAACGGAGCCGATGTTAAAACTCACAGAAATGACAGCGGAGAACTGTGTCTTGATGGAGGAAAACTATGGCGTCGGCGGTACAGAAAATTCTGCCGAGAATGTGAGTTGGACATGGAATGAATCTGAAAGCCAGTACGCAGTCACAAATTATTCAGTGAAAGAATCTGTCCTTTTGTCGGCGGAACTGGCAAATGCAAGCGCGATTCCTGGCGCTAGTGTGGATGTATACCTGAACGACCAGCTCATTCAAACCGTGGAACTTATCCCTGCACAGCGCATACCTTTTTCTGCCAATCTGAAGATCCCATCCGGGACTACTACCTTGGTGAAATTTGTGTACCATGGCGAATCGGTTCAGGAGCCGGGCGGCCAGCGGACTTTGAATTTGGGCATTTGGAACATCGCTTGCACTGTTTCTTGATGCCCGCGAAATCAACTGCAAGATTTGTTTCAATGAATAAGATTGTGATTTTTGAAGAGGACACTTTCATCCACCTTGTATCCTTGCCTACAGTTTGTCATATGGCGGAAGTGGCTTCAGCCCCTACTTGTACTTTTGATTCCAAAACATGAAAAGAATACGTTTCATTTTTGAAGCGCATACTACGATTACAATTTCCAAACAGGTCATTTATGAGTTTTCCCATATAAATATCATCATCGTTAAGTGAGCATAAGGGGCTAATTTCTTGTTCGGTTGAGAATCTATGAAATGCCCGTATTGGTAGCGAGCTATTCACAATGTGGTGTTAGCCATCATCGAATAAAACGAGGAGGACGCAAAAATGAAAGCAGTTATTCTTGCGGGTGGTTTTGGCACCCGAATTTCAGAGGAAAGCCAATTTAAACCCAAGCCCATGGTGGAATTGGGAGGCATGCCGATCCTGTGGCACATCATGAAGCTGTATGGCCATTATGGCATCAACGAGTTTGTGATTTGCGCCGGTTACAAACAACATGTGATTAAAGAGTATTTTGCCGATTATTTCCTGCATACTTCGGATATCACCTATGACTTTACCCATGGCAGAAATGAGATGATTGTGCATTACAACACCTCGGAGCCTTGGAAAGTTACGGTGGTGGACACCGGCCTTAACACCATGACCGGCGGCCGGGTGAAGAGGATCCGCGACTATATGGACAATGAGCCCTTCATGTTGACCTACGGCGACGGCGTGGCCAACATTAATATCCAGGAGCTGCTGGATTTCCACCGCGCCCATGGCAAGATGGTTACCATATCCGCTTATAACGCAGGCCAGCGGTTTGGTGTGCTGGACATCGATGGACAGGGCCGGATTACTGAATTCCGGGAAAAAACGCAGGGCGACGGCAACATGATCAATATTGGTTATATGGTGTGCCAACCGGAATTCATTGATTACATCCAGAATGACAGCACCGTGCTGGAAAAGGAGCCCCTGGAGCGAGTTGCAAAGGAAGGCCAGCTGATGGCCTACAAACACACTGGGTTCTGGCAGTGCATGGATACAATGCGAGAAAAGGAACAGCTGGAAAAAATGTGGGCGGCCGGACGTGCCCCTTGGAAAGTGTGGGAAGACTGATGGATTATTTGAATCTGGAGTTTTATCAGGGGAAAAAGATCTTTGTGACCGGGCATACTGGCTTCAAAGGCACCTGGCTGTGCCATATGTTGGCGCTTGCCGGCGCGCAGATCACTGGCTATTCGCTCCCTGCGCCCACGCAGCCCAATCTGTTTGAGCTTTCCGGCCTGGAAAGCAAAATGACCTCGGTCATTGGCGACGTGCGGGATCGCGAAAAGCTGATGGAGATTTTTCGCAAGGCACAGCCGGAGATCGTTTTGCATCTGGCGGCGCAGCCCATCGTGCGCGACAGCTACAAGGATCCGGCCTTTACTTACGAGACCAACGTGATGGGCACGGTCAATCTGTTGGAGTGCGTGCGCAGCGCACAGGTACCTGTGCGCTCGGTGGTGAACGTCACCACCGATAAGGTCTATCTGAACCGGGAATGGTGTTGGGGCTACCGGGAGGACGAGATGCTGGATGGCTACGACCCCTACTCCAATTCTAAATCCTGTTCGGAATTGGTGACCCACAGCTATTGCCACAGCTTTTTCAACACCGAGGATGCGCCGGCCGTCTCAACGGCGCGGGCGGGCAATGTGATTGGCGGCGGCGACTTTGCGAATGACCGCATTATTCCCGACTGTGTGCGCGCTGCTGTGTCGGGGCAGACCATCGCCGTGCGCAATCCCTATTCCACTCGTCCTTACCAGCATGTGCTGGAACCCCTGTTTGCCTACCTGATGATTGCACGCATGCAGTATGAGGACAAGCGTTATGCCGGCTGGTATAATGTGGGCCCGGACGATTGCGACTGTGTCACTACAGGTGAATTGACAGATTTGTTCTGCGAAGAGTGGGGCGCACCAGCTTGCTGGCAAACGCAGGCAGAGCAAAACGCACCGCACGAGGCAAATTTTTTGAAACTTGACTGCACAAAACTGAAATCTACGTTTGGCTGGAAACCTCGCTGGCACATCCGAGAGGCGGTCGCCCAAACTGTTGCATGGAGCAAGGTTTGGTGTGCTGGCGGGAGTATTCCAGACGAAATGGACCGAGAGATTAAAACATTCCAAAAGGAAGACTAAGGGGATCGTTCGATGAAAAAATTGATAACCGTTGTGGTGCCAACATTTAATGAGGAACTCAACGTGGAAAACGTGTGGCAGCGAGTTACGAATATTATGAACAAGCAACTGCCACAATACGATTATGAGATTTTGTATGTAGATAACTGCTCGTTGGATAGGACGCAGGAAATCATTTCCGCCTTGGCAGAAAAAGACAGTCACGTTAAGGCCATTTTCAATGCACGGAACTTCGGGTATGTAAAGAACGTATACTACGCGATAACGCAGGCGAAAGGTGACTGCGCATTCCTGCTCCATGCAGACTTGCAGAATCCCCCTGAAATGCTGGTGGAGTTTGTCCAATATTGGGAGGAAGGCTATAAGGTCATTGCGGGCGTGAAGAAAAGCAGCAAAGAAAACAAATTGCTGTTTGCCGCAAAAGGAATGTACTATCACCTGATGAAGAAAATTTCCGATTCGGAGATGATCGAGCAGTTAACAGACTTTGGCCTCTATGATCGGAAATTCCTGGATGTGTTAAAGAATCTGGATGATACTTTACCCTATTTTAAGGGAATCGTTTCAGAGCTTGGCTTTGACCTGAAGATAGTCGAGTTTGACCAGAATGACCGGGAAAAAGGGAAATCATTTACCAACTTTTTCAAAAGCTATGACTACGCAATGCTGGGCATCACAACATATACCAAGCTGATCCGCGCTGCAAGCTGGGCTGGTTTGCTTTTGGGGATCTTGTGTGTTGTAATCGCTGTCATCACATTCGTGCTGAAATTACTCAACTGGGCTTCCTTCCCCACAGGTGTAGCGGCAATTTGCATAGGCGTGTTTTTCATTGGAGCAATCCAGCTGTTCTTCCTGGGGCTGCTGGGCGAATATGTGATCTGTATCAACACAAGGCTTCTGCGGCGGCCGCTGGTAATTGAAGAAAAGAGGATTCATTATTGAAATCATGAAATATGATGTAATCGTTGTTGGAGCAGGCTTTACAGGCAGTGTTATTGCCAGACAGCTGTCGGATCGCCTAAACATGAAGTCTCTCATCATCGAAAAAAGAAACCACATTGCGGGCAATATGTACGACAAAACCATTGGCAACAATATTTTCGTACATATGTACGGCCCTCATTCCTTTTTTACGGACGAAAAATGGATTGTAGGGTATATTAAAAAGTTCGCGGAATGGAAAGATCTGGATGTAACCGCCGAGGTGGAAATAGACCATAAGCTGTATTCTCTTCCATTTGGGTTTTCTTTTATTCGCGAGTATTATCCATCTGAACAAGCTCAGGCCCTTATCGGCAAATTGCAGGAAGAATTCCCGGGGGAAGAGCGGGTCACTATTTTTGAACTGCTGAACAGCAAGGAGCCAGCTGTTGTAGAATTTGCCAAGATGTTGTGCGAAAAGGACTATTACCCTTACAGCTCCAAACAGTGGGGGATCCCTATGGATAAAATGGATCCCAGCGTGATTGGAAGGGTCAAATTCGCGCTCTCTGAAGACAACCGATATATCCAGCAAAAATATCAGCTAACCCCTGTTGAGGGCTTTACGGCATTTTTTGAGAAATTGCTGGATTCTCCGAACATTACTGTCATCAAAGAGACGGACGCCCTGGAATATCTGGAATTCTGTGCCTCGGATCACACAGTTCGATTTTTCTGGAATGGAACAACATACAATTGCCCGGTGGTGTTCACCGGACCGATCGATGAACTGTTTGGATGCCAATATGGGGCACTGCCATACAGGTCGCTTGAAATTCAGTTCGAGTCGTTTGAGCAGGACAGCTATCAGGACGTTCCATTTATTTCCTATCCACAGGCGGACGGCTACACAAGGATTGTCGAGTATAAGAAATTGACAGGCCAAGAGAATGAAAAGGGAACAGTCATATCGGTGGAGTATCCGGAACAATATGCAAAAGGAAAGAATCTGCCCTATTATCCCATTATTAACGCGCCAAATTTGACTTTGTATGACCGTTATCACAAGCTTGCAAGCGAATATAAGAATTTGTTTGTATGTGGGCGGCTTGGCGACTACAAATACTACAATATGGATGCCGCAATTGTTCGTGCAATGGAAGTGGAAAGGCAGATCGAAGAATATCTTTGCAAAGAAAACAGCGAGGAACGATAGTATGGCATTCGCTTTTGAAAACACTCCAATTGATGGAGTGATCCTGATTCATTCGCACACGTATTTTGATGACAGAGGTTTGTATAAAAAGGTCTACGAGAAAAACGTATTTCAAGAAGCAGGCATTCGGGTGGAGTTTACGGAGACCAGCGACCTTTATTCCCAAAAAGGCGCATTGCGGGGTCTGCACTATCAGACGAACTATTCCCAGGCTAAACTGATTCATGTGGTCACAGGGATTATTTTTGATGTCGCTTTGGATCTTCGCCGGGAGTCCAGAACATTTGGCAAGTACTTTGCAACACTGTTAAAGCCGGAAGATCACTGCGCCGTGTATATCCCCGAAGGTTTCGCGCATGGCTTCATCACGCTGAGTGATGAGGCAATATTCTCCTACCAATGTTCGGGGAAATACGATCCTGCTTCTTGCGGAGGGATTTTGTGGAACGACCCCGATTTGGGTATTCCCTGGCCGCTGAAAGAGTATGGCGTGGATAGAGTTATCTGCACCGACAAAGATAAAAGCTGGCCGACGTTCAAAGAGTATTGTTCTGCAATGAGGTAATGGATGGTATGAAAAAAGTTCTTCTGACAGGGGCAACAGGATTCATTGGAAGGAACCTTGTGAAGGAATTATTGCTGCATGATGTGGAGATTATCGCCGTTGTTCGGGAAGAACATGAGCAGCAGAAAACACAGTGGAGACTAGAGAAGAACATTCGACTGGTATACTGTGACTTGGAACATTATTCTCGTTTGCCGCAGCTGATCGCTGACCGGGACATAGATGTGGCATACCATTTGGCATGGAGAGGTGTTTCAGGGCCGGATTTGCGCGATGCCGCCCTGCAGATCGCGAACATTGAAGGAACATTGGAGCTGATCCATGCTCTTTCTCAAATGAATTGCCGGTCATTTGTTGGCGCGGGCAGTCTTCACGAGATAGAAAGCTTTTACGAAATGGCGGAAGATAAGCCAATCAGTAATTTGGGCTACATGTATAAGGCGGCAAAACTATCGGCACATTGGATGGGTAAAGCGTTAGCTGGCTCCAAGGGCCTGCGTTTCTTCTGGCCGATCGTTTCTAACGCATACGGAGATGGCGAAAACTCCAAAAGACTGATTAATTCTATCATAAGAGAGATGATGGAAGGCAAACAGCCCGCGCTGTCGCCAGGAAAACAAAACTATGATTTTGTATACATCAGTGATGTTGCACATGCTTTCTATCTGATCGGTGAGTATGGTGTTGACGGGACAAACTATTTCATTGGCTCTGGAAAAGTCAGGCCTCTAAAAGAGTATCTCCAAAAAGTGGGGGATATGGTCAATCAGGCTAACGGCACGAATGTAGAATTAGGGTTTGGAAAAATACAAGCAAATGTTGTTTATTTGCCTGAAGAAGTTTTCAGTATTGAAACATTAGAAAAAGACACTGGCTTTATCCCAAAGGTTAGTTTTGAAGAAGGAATAAAACGGACCATAGCTTGTATACAAGATGAGATGACCGAAAAAGCGGGGGCCCATGAACGGTGTTCACTGACTCAGAGCGAAACAGAAGTCCCGGGAGCATAAGGGAATGAATAGGAACGCCCTAAAAAGGCGGAGATTGTCACAGACAGAAACAACTGAACGCGGTGTCGGCTGAGGTACGATACCCACTGTGAAGGGTGTCTGGATGGGAATATACTTGGCCGGACGGGTAGTGTCAAGAGTTTTGCGCCAATTTGTTTGCAGTTTCTGGCATGATGAAGTCGACCAGCAATGGAGGTATCCTCAACAGTAGCCTCCAGATGCTTCATGTCCATATATTTCTTAGCCCCACAGGGTATGACTACAAGGCGTGGTCGGGCACAGACCAGCATAAGGGCAGAGTTAGCGTCCAGGAACCGCCCAACAAAGAGTGCAGCAGTGGATCTCACGGTTCGGCTGTTCAATGACATTGTTGGTGCGGATGGAGTCCAGTGCTTGCTGGAAAAATCGCAGCAGATCAGCACTTCCTCGACGCTATTTTCCACCTTCTTGGCGCCCCCCTGTCAGTTTCATGGAATGAAGTTCTTCTTCGATCACAGCTTTGAGCTTCTCACAGGCTGCTTTCTTGCCCCTCTGGGCGTGAATCGCTTTGAGCACTTTGGCTACCAGCTTAACCTTAGAGAGGTGTAACCGAGAGCACTTTACAATAGAAGAGGACGGTACACTGTGGGCATTTGGGCTGGGAAAACACTTCTCCCACAGCCTCCAACATACCAAGGCACTTGTCGTCAACAAAGAGCTTCGCGCCATCCGGGTCATGGCTACGCAGCCGTTGGAAGAAACTGACCCAACTGGCCTTGCCCCCTTTCATGCCCTCGGCGGCGCCCGGAACCTCTCGATATCTGTCTTCATCTACCGTAACCGCCACAAGAATAGCCTGATTTTTAAACTCTTTGCCCCGGTTGCGGCGCAGGCAGATGCCATCCGTGCAGACATACGGATGCCGCCCTCCTTGCAAGGGGCGGCTCCGCCAATCCTCAATGTGGACACACGCTTTCTTATTTAACTCACGGATGGTAGATGGGGATGCTTTGCTTCCCCACAGGGCCTCGGTAATATCCTCTACACGCCGCTGGATCGGATAACGAACCGATGCCATGATGGAGCAGGCTTTTTGGGGATACAGAACGACGGGCGCACCGCAAAAGCGGTGCGCCCGTCGTTCTGTATGACGTATTTATTTTGTCTCCTTGGCGAAGTTGTCGAAATAGCCCTGGATGAGGATGATGGGGGTGCCCTTGTCGCCGGAGCCGCTGGTCAGGTCGCACAGGCTGCCGATCAGGTCGGTGAGGCGGCGGGGGGTGGTGCCCTGGCTGGCCATCTGGCCTTTGAGGTCGGCGTCCTTGTGGGTGATGCTCTCCTTGATGGCCGCGGTCAGCGCATCGCCGGAAAGGTCGGCGAAGTCGTTGTCCGCCAGATACTTCAGCTTCAGTTCGTTGGGCTGGCCCTCAAGGCCGGCGGTGTAGGCCGGGCTCACCACCGGGTCCGCCAGCTCCCAGATCTTGCCCACCGGGTCTTTGAAGGCGCCGTCGCCGTAGACCATGGCCTCGATCTGTTTGCCGGTGGCGCTGCGCAGGCTGGCCGCCAGCTTGTCCACAAAGGTCTGGCAGTCCCGGGGGAAGAGTTTCACGCTCTCCTCGGTGGCCTTGTTGGAGCCCAGCAGGCCGAACTGCTCGTTGCAGCCGCTGCCGTTCACCGGGGCGTTGAGGATGTCGCTGAGCAGCAGCACCTTCTCCGCGCCCGCCGCCTCCAGCCGGCGCTTGGAGCGGAAACGGGTGTGAATGTCGCAGCAGAGCACATTTTTGGTGTAGGGGAGGATGGCCCGCACGTCGTTGGCGAAGAGGAACTCCACCTCACAGCCCTGGCTGCGGAACAATTCGCCGTAATACTCCACATAGTCCACGCCGGTGAAGGGGTGCTTCTGGTAGCCGAACAGCTCCCGATACTTCTCCTCGGTCAGCACGTCCCGCCAGGGGTCTACGCCCTTTTCATCCAGAAGGTCCTCGTCAAACAGGTGGTTGCCCACCTCGTCCGAAGGGTAACTCATCAGGATGTAGGCCTTCTTGAAGGCCCGGGCGATGCCCTTCAGGCAGATGGCGATGCGGTTGCGGCTGAGGATGGGGAAGGTCAGGCCGATGGTATCGGTGCCGAATTTGGCGGCGCAGTCGGCCGCGATGGCGTCGATGGAGGCATAGTTGCCCTGGCTGCGGGCCACCACGGCCTCGGTCACCGCGACGATGTCCCGGTCCTGGAATTCGATGTTCTGCTCCTCGCCGCAGGCGAGGATGGCGTCGGTGACGATCTTTACCAGGTCGTCGCCCTCACGGATGACGGGGCAGCGCACGCCGCGCGATGTTGTGCCGACAGTTCTCATGGCTGAATGCTCCTTTTCTTCCCGTTTTGACAGTCGATTTGCCACGCAAAAGAGGCTGATTCTCATTATAAAGGATTTATAGGGTGAAGTAAAGCGGCGGCACGCCCGGCAGCGGAAAAAGCAGAGCGTTCCGAAATGAAATATAAAAAGCAGGTAAAATCACGGCTTGCGTCGGAACTTTTTTGTGCTATGATAATACACGGATAAAAAACGAATGGCAGCACATGGCTGCAACGGTGCGGAAAGAAGGAAAACCAGTGGCAAGACAATATGAGATGAATATGACCAGCGGCCCGCTGTTTGGCAAGATCGTGACGTTTGCGTTCCCCTTGATGTGTTCCGGCGTGCTGCAACTGCTGTTCAACGCGGCGGACATCATTGTGGTGGGGCGCTATACCGGCCACACGGCGCTGGCGGCGGTGGGTTCCACCTCGGCGCTCATCAACCTGATCGTCAACCTGTTCGTGGGCCTGTCGGTGGGCGCCAACGTGCTCATTGCCCGCTGCTGCGGCGCGGGGCAGATGGAAGCGGTGCACAAAGGCGTGCACACGGCCATGCTCACGGCGGTGGTGGGCGGTGTGGTGCTGATCTTTGTGGGCGTCGCGGCCTCCCGTCCGATGCTTACCCTGATGGGCACCCCCGAGGACGTGATCGACCAGGCCACCCTCTATCTGCGCATCTACTTTGTGGGCGCGCCCAGCCTGCTGGTCTACAACTTCGGCGCCGCCATCCTGCGGGCGGTGGGCGACACCCGTCGGCCGCTCTACTTTCTCACCCTGGCGGGCATCATCAATGTGATCCTCAACCTGGTGTTTGTGATCGTGTTTTCGCTGGGCGTGGCGGGCGTGGCCCTGGCCACCATCATCAGCCAGACCGTCTCGGCCTACCTGATCGTGGTGTGCCTGCAGCACAACGCCGGCGCGTTCCGGCTGGTGCTGCGCGAACTTCACATCGACCCCGAACAGTTCCGGGAGATCCTGCGCATCGGTGTGCCTGCCGGCGTGCAGGGCATGGTGTTCAGCCTTTCCAACGTGCTGATCCAGTCCTCGGTGAACAGCTTTGGCTCCTCGGTGATGGCGGGCAACACCGCGGCATCCAACATCGAGGGCTTTGTCTACACCTGCATGAACGCGGTGTCCCAGACGTCCATGAGTTTTGTCAGTCAGAACGTGGGCGCGCGCAGTTTTCAGCGGGTGGATCAGGTGGTGCTGCGCTGTATGATGCTGGAAGCGGCGGTGGGTATCACCCTGGGGGGCAGCGCCTACCTGCTGGGCCACTGGCTGCTGGCGATCTACACTCCGGACGCCCAGGTCATCACCTACGGGCTCTACCGCATGAGCGTGGTCTGCACCACCTATTTCCTCTGCGGATTCATGGACTGCCTGGCCTGCAGCGTTCGGGGCCTGGGCTCTTCGGTGGTGCCCATGGTGGTGTCCATCCTGGGCGCCTGCGGGCTG
This sequence comes from Candidatus Allofournierella merdavium, assembly GCA_019118765.1. Classification (GTDB taxonomy): domain Bacteria; phylum Bacillota; class Clostridia; order Oscillospirales; family Ruminococcaceae; genus Allofournierella_A; species Allofournierella_A merdavium. Next base: position 49,245 of record DWYI01000049.1, read on the forward strand.
CGGATCGTCTGGGTCATGACCCTCTTCCAGTGGGAACACACCCAGCTGTGCCTGTACATCTCCTACCCGGTGTCCTGGGCGCTCACCGCCTGCGTGCATCTGATCTGCTACTTTATCATGCGCAAGAAGGTGCAGGCGGCTAACTCTGAGGTGACCGCCGCCCCGGCGACCTGACCCAAAACTGCAAGAAGAAAGCAGCCCCCGGCCAACCGGCCGGGGGCTGCTTTTTGAATGGAAGGAGAATATCACTCGCCGATCTTGACCTCCACGCCGTTCACCTCCACGCCCTCCTCGGCGCGGATGAGGATGTAGCGCACCCCGTCGATGATGCGGGTCTCGACCAGATCGCCCCGCTCGGGGTTCACCTGGATGGTCACGTCGGGACAGCGCAGCTCCAGGTGCTTTGTGTCCACCAGGTTCTTGGGTGGCAGCGCCGCTTCAGGGCCGAAATCCTCCTCAAAGCGCTGGCCGAAGGCCTCCACCCGGTTTTCCTCCACGCCGCACTCCTCCAGCACGCGGACGGCGGCGTGTCTGTCCAGCAGAAGGGGCTGGGGCTCGCCGCTCTCCTTGTGCTCGGCGATCATGCTGCACAGCTGCTCCTGCACCGACTGCACCACCTGGCAGCTGCAGGCCTCTCCCAGGCTTTCGGCCAGGATGGCGTCGAAGGTCTCCTTCTGGGCCGCCGCCGGCATGGGCAGCGGGGCGGCGAAGATGCGGTCGGTGAAGGCGGTGTGGCTGTGGGTGGTGTCCCGGGTATAGTAGAGCGCGCCGTAGAGGTTGGTGGAGCGGTCGTCGAAGGCGGGAAAGAGGAACCCCATCTCCGGCGGGGCCACCAGCCAGTCGATGTCCCGGTTGCGGAAGGCGTTCTCCACCACGAAATAGCTCAGGGCGGGCTTGGTCATCTTCACCGGGCAGACGCTGCACAGGATGCCGGTGTACACCTCTTCGCTGCCGTCCTCAAAGCGCTGGCCGTCCTTTGCGAAGCCGGGCACGTCGTAGGCGTCGCAGGTGAGCAGGATGAGATAGTTGCCTTCCACATCCAGCGTCTCGATGGCCCGGGCATAAAACTCCTCCCGGGCGGCCTCGTCCTGCAGTTTTGAATCCCGCAGGGCCATCAGCAGGGCGTGTTCGTCGCCCGCCTGGCCCGCCACCTGGGAGGTGGAAAAGGTGATGTCGATGAGGTTTTTGCCCAACGTACCCGACAGGGTGCGGCGCAACAGGGCCAGGAATTTGTCCGTTTCCTCCTGGCCGGAGAGGGTCAGCGACTGGTCGAAGCGGGCCACGATCTGCCGCTCCTCGTTCACATAGCAGCCAACCACATGGGCGATGTTGGTTTTTCCCTGGCGGTAGCGCCGGCGGATCTCGGCGATCTCTTTTTCGTTCATGTCTCGGTATTCCTTTCTTGTGCGGGCGCAGGGCCCGTGGTCATTGGCGGGATGTGGCCAGAGATTCCTCCAGCAATGAGAACAGACGCCTGAGGGTGGGAGTGAGGGCGCCGGTGCGGTACAGGGCGCCGAAGGAGAGGAACTCGAACTCCGGCAGGCGGATGTAGCGCAGATTCGGCAGCCGCGCTCCCGGCAGATCCGGCAGCACGGTGAAGGCATAGCCGGACTCCACCAGCGTGCAGGCGATCTCCAGACTGTCACAGAAGAGCATCCGTTCCGGCCCGCGGCCCGCCAGCACATGACTGAGAACCGCCGAGAAGGGGGGCGAGTAGAGGGGCAGCGGACAGCTGGCCACCCGCCCGCCCAGCCGGCCCAGCTGTTCCAGAGTCAGCTGTTCGTACTGCGCCAGGGGGTCATCGGGCGCGCAGACGCACACCACCGGACAGTCCGCCAGGGCCCGCCGGCTCACCTTGGGCCCCGCCTCCTGCTGCGTGGTGAAGATGGCCTGCACATCCTCATCTTCCAAAAGGTTCTCCAGCGCTGCGGAAGGTACCTGTCGCAGCACCGGCAGCAGTTGCGGCTCCTCCAGGCGCAGTTTCGCCAGCGGCTGCTGCAGCGCCCGCAGCGCCAGAAAGTTGCGGCAGCCCAGCCCCAGACGCTGGGGCAGCGCCTCCCGCCACTGGCGCATCCGCGCCCGGGACAGCCCCGCCAGCTTGAGCATCTCCTGGGCGTACTGGCCGAACTGGTGGCCCGCCTGGGTCAGCCGCACGCTCTTGCTGGTGCGGTGAAACAGCTTGACCTCCAGTTCCGCCTCCAGGGTGTTGATCTGGTGGCTCACCGCCGGTTGGGTGATGTGCAGCTGCTGGGCCGCACGGGAAAAGTTCAGATAGTTTGCCACCGCCAGAAAACATTCCAGCTGTGTCGTATTCAACAAAAACCCCTCCCCGATTTCGCGCAGTTTTGTTATATGCGTTAATGCGATAAATGTTCTTTATAGATAATAACACATTTGAATTTCACATACAAGAGAGGCTGTGTTATAAATGATAAAGCGATGAACAGTTTTCACCTTAACGATTTCCGGAAAGAGGCGACGAGCGATGAGGCCGCACCACAGGACCCTGGTGCTGGAAAACCGGCAGATCAGTATTCGCATGGAACAGATGACCGATCAGATGGTGGGGCGCACGGGGCTGTCCGCAGCCCAGGCACACCTGCTGCTATACATTCTGTGCCATGCCGACGAGGGCATCTCTCTCACCGATATCCACCGGGAATTCGGCTACTCCATGGCGGCGCTGAGCAACATCCTCAAACGGCTGCGGGGGGGCGGCTATGTGCGCGCCGAGACCAGCCAGCGGGATAACCGGCGCAAGCGGCTGTATGGGACCGAGAAGGCGCTTGCGGCCCGAAGCGAACTGGAACAGGCGCTGCGGGAGAGTTGCGAGGCGGTGTATCGCGGATTCAGCGAGGAGGAACTGTGCCAGCTGGAGGCGCTGCAAAAGCGTATGCTGGAAAACCTGGTGGCCCCGGCGGGGGCTCCGGAAACGATCCGAAGGGAGTGGAGAAAATGAAGCAAGTTTTCAAGCAGCTCAAGCAATACAAAAAGCCCACCTTCCAGTGCATCCTGATGGCCGCGCTGGAAGTGGTGATGGAGATCCTGCTGCCGTTCGTCACCGCGCACATCGTGGACGAAGGGCTGGATGCGGGGAATTTGTCGGTGGTCTACCGTTACGGCGGCGTGATGGTGGTGCTGGCGTTCCTGAGCCTGGTGTTCGGCGCGGCGGCGGGGCGCTACGCCGCGACGGCCGCCTCCGGACTGGGGGCCAATCTGCGCCAGGGCCTGTATGATACCATCCAGACCTTTTCCTTCTCCAACATCGACAAGTTCAGCGTTCCTGGCCTGGTCACCCGTATGACCACCGACGTGACCAACATTCAGAACGCCTTTATGATGATCATCCGCATCGCGGTGCGCGCGCCGCTGATGTTCATCTTCAGTTTTGCCATGTGTGTGTACATCAGCCCGCGGCTTTCCGCCACCTTCCTCATCGCGGTGGTGTTCCTGGTGGTGGTGATCGGTACCATCATGGTGATCACCCTGCGCATCTTCGACCGGGTGTTCCGCAAGTACGACGATCTGAACGCCAGCGTACAGGAGAACGTCTCCGCCATCCGCGTGGTAAAGGCGTTTGTGCGGGAAAACTACGAGAACGAGAAATTCTCCCGCGCGTCGGAGAACATCCGCAAAATGTTCGTCAAGGCCGAGGGCCTGCTGGCTTTCAACAACCCGGCCATGATGATCGCTGTCTATTTCTGTATCATCATGGTGAGCTGGCTGGGCGCCCAGTTCATCGTGGCGGGGGATCTCTCCGCCGGTGACCTGACCAGCCTGTTCAGCTACATCATGTCGCTGCTGATGAGCCTGATGATGCTCTCCATGGTGGTGGTGATGATCTCCATCTCCCTGGCCAGCATTCACCGTGTGGGCGAGGTGTTGCGGGAGACCCCCGACCTGAAGGAGCCGGAGAACCCGGTGGAGACCATCCGGGACGGCAGCATCGACTTCGACCATGTGAACTTCTCTTACAAGCACGGCAGCGGCAAGAACGCTTTGTCCGACATCGACCTGCACATCCATTCCGGCGAGACCATCGGCGTCATCGGCGGCACCGGCTGCGGCAAGAGCAGCCTGGTGAACCTGATCTGCCGGCTGTACGACGTGGACGAGGGCTGCGTCAAGGTGGGCGGCGTGGACGTGCGCAACTACGACATGGAGGCCCTGCGCAACCAGGTGGCCGTGGTGCTGCAGAAAAACACCCTGTTTTCCGGCACCATCCTGGACAACCTGCGCTGGGGTGATCCCAACGCCACCGAGGCCGAGTGCATCGCCGCCTGCAAGGCAGCTTGCGCCGATGAGTTCATCGACCGGATGCCCGACGGCTACAACACCCGCATCGAGCGGGGCGGCGCCAACGTGTCCGGCGGCCAGAAGCAGCGGCTTTGCATCGCCCGGGCGCTGCTGAAAAAGCCCAAGGTGCTGATCCTGGACGACTCCACCAGCGCGGTGGACACCGCCACCGACGCCAAGATCCGGGCGGCCTTCGCCAAACGGATCCCCGGCACCACCAAGATCATCATTGCCCAGCGAGTGTCCAGCGTGGAGCACGCCGACCGTATCCTGGTGCTGGACAACGGGCGCATCGACGCCTTTGACACCCATGAGAACCTGCTGAAGTCCAACGCCATCTACCAGGAGATCTACGAGTCCCAGGTCAAGGGCGGCGGCGACTTCGACCAGCCGGCGTGAAAGGAGGGCAAGAGAATATGAATCCCAGAATGCAACGTCCCGCGGACCCCACCGCGGTGCTCAAGCGGGTCATCCGCTATATGCTCCATTACTACAAGGTGCCCTTCGCGCTGGTGGTGCTGTGCATCATCATCAACGCGGTGGCCAGCGTGGTGGCGGCCACCTTCCCCCAGACCCTGGTGGACGATTACATCACCCCCATGGTCGCCAGCGGCTCCACCGATTTCAGCGGTCTGGCCGCCCAGATCCTGCGGCTGATCGGCGTCATGGGCCTGGGCGTGGTGGCGGCCTTTACCTACAACCGCATCATGGTGAGTGTGGGGCAGGGCACCATGTGCCACCTGCGCAACGACTTGTTTCACAACATGGAAGCGCTGCCCATCAAGTACTTTGACACACACGCCCACGGCGATATCATGTCGGTGTACACCAACGATGTGGACACCCTGCGTCAGATGCTGGGCCAGGCTACGCCCCAGATCATCAACTCCACCATCACCATGGCCGCCACGCTGGTGACCATGATCGTCATCAACCCGGCGCTCACCGTCATCTCCATCCTCACCGCTGTGGTCATGTTCACAGTCACTGCCAATTTCTCCAAGCTGTCCGGCAAGTACTATGTGCGCCAGCAGCGGGACCTGGGCGCGGTGGACGGCTTCATCGAGGAGATGCTGGATGGTCAGAAGGTGGTCAAGGTGTTCTGCCATGAGGAGGCCGCCAAGGCGGACTTCCGCAAGGTGAACGAGGAGCTGCGCCAAAGCGCGAATCTGGCCAACCGTTACGCCAACCTGCTGATGCCCATCAACGCCAACATCGGCTGGCTGAGTTACGCCCTGGTGGCCATCGTGGGCGCGGTGCTGGGCATCAACGGCCTGGCGGGGGTCACCCTGGGCACCGTCATCACCTTTGTGGGCCTGAACAAGAGCTTCACCCAGCCCATCACCCAGGTGAGCCAGCAGGTGAACTTTGTGGTCACCGCCGCCGCTGGCGCCCAGCGTGTGTTCGACCTGATGGACCAGAAGCACGAGACCGACGAGGGCTATGTGGAACTGGTGAACGCCAAAGAGAACGCCGACGGCCAGCTGGAGGAGGTGCCTGAGCGCACGAATGTGTGGGCCTGGAAACATCCCCACCACGACGGCACCGTCACCTACACCAGGCTGGAGGGCAGCGTGGTGTTCGAGGACGTGGACTTCGGCTACGACGAGAAAAAGCTGGTGCTCCACGATGTGAGCCTGTGGGCAAAGCCCGGCCAGAAGATCGCCTTTGTGGGCGCCACCGGCGCGGGTAAGACCACCATCACCAACCTGATCAACCGTTTCTACGACATCGCCGACGGCAAGATCCGCTACGACGGCATCAACATCGGCAAGATCAAAAAGCCTGACCTGCGCCGTTCTCTGGGCATCGTGCTGCAGGACACCCACCTGTTCACCGGCACCGTGATGGACAACATCCGCTACGGCAACCTGGACGCCACCGACGAGGAGTGCATGGCCGCGGCAAAGCTTGCCAACGCCGACGGCTTCATCCGCCGCCTGCCCGACGGCTATCAGACCATGCTCACCGGCGACGGCGCGAACCTCTCCCAGGGCCAGCGGCAGCTGCTGGCCATCGCCCGGGCGGCCGTGGCCGACCCGCCGGTGTTGATCCTGGACGAGGCCACCTCCTCCATCGACACCCGCACCGAGGCGCTGGTGCAGAGCGGTATGGACGCCTTGATGTACGGGCGCACCACCTTCGTGATCGCCCATCGGCTGTCCACCGTGCGCAACGCCGACTGCATCATGGTGCTGGAGCAGGGCCGCATCATCGAGCGGGGCACCCACGACGAACTCATCGAGAAAAAGGGCAAGTATTACCAGCTCTACACCGGCAACTTTGCCGAGGAGCCGGCGTGACCCCAGACACAAACAAGCGCGCCCCCGCCCGGCGAAAAGCCGGGCGGGGGCGCTGTCTTTTATCCCTTATGCCAGCCGGTGACGCTCCAGCCAGGGGGTGAGGGTGGGTTTGCCCGCGCGGATGCGCTTTGCCCGCGCCGTGAACACGACCAGCGTCAGCAGGGTGAACACCGCGGCCCACACCGCCAGATACACGGCGCAGCCGGTCACGTCCTGCCCGGCGCAGATGGCGCTGCGGAAGGCCTTGACGGTGTAGGTGAAGGGCACCCAATCGTACAGGTACTTCACAAAGGAGCCGGAAATTTCCAGCGGGTAGGTGCCCACCGAGCCGGCCAGCTGCACCACCATGAACACCAGCATCAAAAAGCTGCCGATGCAGCCCAGCAGGCTGGTGAAGAAGTACATCACCGACATGAAGGTGACCGCCGCCAGGCAGGCGATGAGCAGGGCCTGCCCCATCCGGGCGGGGGAGAAGCCGTCCAGCGCGTGCAGCGCGCCCACCATCACCACCGCCTGCAAGATCGCCACCGGGTAGAGCACCGACGCCTTGCTCAGCCACCAGGCCGCGCCGCTCTTCATCTCGCCCTGGTACTCGGTGAGGGGGTACATCAGGCTGAAAGCGATGCATCCCACCCACAGCGCCACCGACATCATGTAGGGCGCCATGGCGTGACCGTTGTTGGGCACATCGGTGAGTTGGGTCTCGCCGGCGCTCACCGGGGCGGCGATCATCTCGGCCACTTCATCGCCGGTGTTGGTCTCGGCGATCTGCTGCGCTCCGTCCGAAAGGGATGCGCCCAGTGTGGCGGAGCCCTCCCGCAGCTGACCGAGGCCGTCGGTCAGTTCGCCGCTGCCCTCATAGAGTTTGGACGCGCCGTCCCCGATTTGGGCTGCGCCATCGGCCAGGGCCGCGGCGCCGCTGTTCAGCGCGGCGCTGTTCTTCTGCAATTCGCCGGTGCCGCTTGCCAGCTGCCCGGCGCCCTGCTGCAGGTCGCCGGCGCCGGTCTGCAGCCGGGTCAGCCCGTCGGTGAGAGCGGGCAGTTTGGCGGAGAGGTCGCCCAGGCCAGTCTGCAGCGCCGCGCTGCCCCCGGCCAGCTGGGCCAGGCCGCCGCTCAGGTCCTGCGCGCCCTGGCGCACCACACTGGTGCCCTCCTGCTGCAGCTTCTGGCCTCCCTGGGCGGCCTGGTCGATGCCCTGGGCCAGCAGCGGCGCCTGCTGGGCGAGGGTGGCGGTACCCTGCTGCAGGGTGGTGAGCCCGCCGGTCAATTCCGCGGATCGGCCTGCCATCTGGCCGAGCCCGTCGGCCAGCGTGGGCAGCCCCATGGCCGGGTCCACCAGGGCGGCGGCCCCGGCGGCGGACGTATCCACCCCGGCGGTGTATTCGCCGATGCCCGCCTGCAGCGCCGCAGCGCTCTGCTGCAGCTGGCTCAGGGTCTCCGGGGGGATGGTGCCCCCCTGCGTCGCCAGCGCCGTGATGCTTTGGACCAGCGCGGCCGCCCCGTCGTTCAGCGCGGCGGACTTGCCGGCCAGCGCCTGCAGGCCGTCGTTCAGCTGCACCGCGCCGTCCCGGGCGGTGTTCGCCCCGGCCGAGGCGGTCTGCAATCCGCTTTGCAGTTCGGTGGCGCCGGCAAGGGCCTGCTGGGCCCCGGCGTCCAGCGCCGCCGCGCTGTCGGGCAGGCCGGCGGTCTGGGTCTGAAGCTGGGCAAGGCCACCGTTCAGTTCGGTGAGTTTGTCGTCCACCTGGGCCGCCCCGGCGGCCAGCGTATCGCCGCCGGACTTGGCGCTGTCCACGCCGCTGGCCAGATCCTGCACGCCCTGGCTCAGTTTGCCCGCCCCCTCTGTCAATGCGGGGGCCGCCTGGCCCAGCTGCCCCGCGCCCTGGGCCAGCTGGTCGGCGCCGTCCTTCAGTTTGGCCGCGCCCTGGGCCGCCGCGTCTACCCCGGCGGTGTACTGGGCCAGCCCTTCGGTGAGCTGGGTGCTGCCGCTGCGGAAGGTGAGGGTGCTGTCCGCCAGAAGTTTGAGGTTGTCCCGGATGGTCTGGCCGCCCTGGGCCAGATCCTCCGCGCCCTCTTCCAGTTTTGCCGCCCCGTCGGCACCCTCCTGCAGCCCGTCGCCGATGTCCGCCAGCTGCTCCAGCATGGTCTCGGCGTAGGTCCGGGTCACCTCCTGGCGCACCTGGGCTTCGATCTTGGCCATGGCGCTCTCCCCCAGTTTGGAGGCGATGTAGTTGGTGCCAGGATTGGTCTCATAGGCCAGCTGCATCTGCCGGGGCGAGGCGTCGGTGACGGTGGCCGCACTGGCCGAAAAATCTTTGGGAATGGTGATGACCATGTAGTAGGTCCCGTCGGCCAGGCCCTGCTGCGCGGCCTGACTGTCCACAAAGTGAAAGTCGAGGGAGCCGTCCTCCCGCAGATTGTCCGCCAGTTCGCTGCCGATGGCCAGCGTCTCTCCCCGGTACTCCACCGGTTCGTCCTCGTTCACCACCGCCACCGGCAGGTGTTCCACACTGCCGTAGGGGTCCCACATGGACCCGAGAAACAGCGTGGTGTAGATGGTGGGGATGGCCACCACCGCCGCCATCACCACCAGCATGATCCAATTGCTCCGCAGAGCATTCCATTCGTTCTTCAACATGGTTTGAAATTCCGCACCCTTTCCCCGCGACGTTAAAAGCGACACGAAGTTGATTTTTCATCGCGGTATTGCTTTTTCTGCGAAGAGAATTATACTGAAAGGGGGAAAAACAAACAACCGTTGATTTTTAGCCGAAATGATGTTTAATAGACATAATGACGAAAAACTGTTGAACATTCAAAAAAGATTTACAATTCGCCCGGCGGGCGAACAAGGAGAGGCCATGGACGAGACAAAGGACCGGCGCATCCGGCGCACCCGCCGGCAGATACGGCGGGCGCTGGCGCAGCTGATGCAGCAAAAGAGCGCCAGCGAGGTGACGGTGAAGGAGTTGGTGGATCTGGCGGACATCAACCGCTCCACCTTCTACCTGCATTACAGCGATATCTTCGATCTGCTGGGAGCGGTGGAGGAGGAGTTGTTCCGTGAGATACGGGCGGCGGTGGACGCTCACCCGGTGAGCGCTTTTGAGCAGGAGGGTCTGGCCTTCATCGAGGAGGTCTTCTCGATCCTCTACGAAAACCGGGAGATCTGCGCCGCCCTGGTGGGCCCCCACGGGGACATGGCCTTCCTCCACCGCATCGAGCGGATGATGGCGGAGAACGTGCTGCCCCGGCTGCAGGAGAATTTTCCCGACCGGCGCAGCAGCATCGACTACGGCTATGCCTTTTGCACCACCGGCGCGGTGGGCCTCATCAAGCACTGGCTGGCGGCCGGGTGCGCCGAGCCGCCCCAGGAGATGGCGCAGCAGACCTACCGGATGATCCACAACATGATGACCCTGGGCCTGGGTCATCCCGACCGGGGCTGACCGGCAGGAAAAACGCCCCCCATCGCCGCAAACAGCGGCGATGGGGGGCGTTTGCTGCGCTTGCCGGGAAGGGGATCACTCGGCGCGCGCCATGGCCTGACGGAAATCGGACGTATCGGTGAAGATCTCGTTCTTGTAGGGATTCTTTTTCTGCTGCACGGCGCGCTTGATAATAATGGCCAGCACGATGACGTTGGCGGCCAGCGCCAGAACGGCGATCACGCCCTGCATGGTGGGGTCGGCGGCGGTGGGCCGCACGGTGGGATCCATCACCCCGTCGGCATACAGCACCGGCAGGGTGCTGAACACGCTGGCGTCCTGGAACAGGGGGAACACCTGGGCGAACATGCACCACAGCGCCAGGGTGTTGGCCCGGTTCTGGATCCAGCCGCCCTTGTTCCACAGCGCGTTGGCAAAGGTGGGGGCCAGCAGCAGGGCCAGGCCGCAGTACCAGGCGTGGGTGGGCAGGTTATTGTAGGTGTATTCGAAGTTCCACAGGTCGTAGGCGATGATGTACAGCACGGTCATGTCCGGCCAGAGCATGTCGTCCCGCTTTTTGGAGGAGTAGATGCCCCACCAGCCGGTCATGCACAGGATGTTCAGGATGCCGGCGATGCCGTTCACCCAGTTCCACCAGCCGCCGTAGAGCCAGACGTTCTCGCTGGACAGCCACCACCGCTCGCCGGTGGCGGCCAGGGCCATGGTGCCCCGGATGCCGGACTCAAAGTCGCTTCCCACGGCGATGAGGATGTTGATGGCCACGATCACAAAGGGGAAGGCCTTGAACCAGTGGGTCTTGCCCACGCCCCACTTGTACTTGAGCATCATGAAGCCGATGCACCCGGCGGTGGCGGCGTAGAGCTTGGCGTAGTGGAACCAGCTGTTCATGTGGGTGTAGGTGGGGTTGGTCAGCGCCCATTCAGCCCCCATGGCCGCGCCCACATAGATGGAGATGAAATAGACGGTCAGCCCCGCGGGCAGGATGAGAAAGCAGAAGATGCCGCCCTGGGGCGTGCGGCGGGCCACCTCGTTGGCCAGAACCAGCCCCGCGAACACCAGCAGCCAGCCCAGCAGCTGCCAGCCGGCGGTATCCCCGTAGATTTGAAACAACATGATGATTCCTCCTTGTCTATATACGACATTAAATTACAAATTGGATTTTGGATTTTCGGTCAGAGGGGGCGGCTCGTCCGGCACCGCGATATCCCGGATGAGCATTTCATTGCCCTGCACCAGGTGGGTCTGCCCGCTGCCGCAGGCGGGGCAGGTGCGCCCATGTTCCAGTGTGGCGTACACCTGGCCGCACGCTTCGCACAGGGTGCGGGCGGGGATGGCCTTGACCCGCAGTTCCGCGCCGGTGAGCATTTCCGAGCGGGCGGCGGCCCACTTCCAGCAGTCCTGGAGGTAGTCTCCCACCACGCCGGACACCTCGCCCAGCTCCAGCGTCACGGCCTTCACCCGCTGGACGCCGTGCTCCCGGCCGGCGGCCTCCACCGTCTTGATGATGTGGAATACGATGCCCAGTTCGTGCATGGCCCTCAGCCCTTCCTGCCGAATTTCAGCCGCAGGCCCCGCTTCACCATGTAGGGCAGGATGGCCTTGAACTTGTCCTCGGTGCGCACCATGGTGCTGCACGCGGGCAGGTCGCGGGAGAGGTGGATGGCGTCAAATTCGCACTTGGTGGTGCAGATGCCGCAGCCGATGCACTTGTTCGGGTCCACCACCGACGCGCCGCAGCCAAGGCAGCGGGCGGTCTCGGTCTTGACCTGTTCCTCGGTGAGGGTGCCGTGGGTGTCCCGGAAGGAGAGGCCCGGCGCGGGGGGCGCGGCCTCCTGGCGGGCGGCGTTGTCGTAACCGGCCAGCACCAGGTCGTCCTTGTCCAGCTGGATGAAGTCCCGCCGGTTGCGGCCGATGGTGAGGCTGGTGTCCGGCTGCACAAAGCGGTGGATGGACACCGCGCCCTCCTTGCCGGCGGCGATGGCCTCGATGGCAAAGCCGGGGCCGGTGTACACGTCGCCGCCCACGAACACATCCGGCTGGGCGGTCTGATAGGTGAGGGCGTCCGCCGCGGCGCGCCCGCCGCGGGCCAGCTCCACCTTGCTGCCCTGGAGCAGGTCACCCCAGAGAATGCTCTGGCCGATGCTCAGGAAGACCCGCTCGCAGGGCACCGTCACGGTGTCGGCCTCGTCGTACACCGGGGCAAAGCGGCCCTGGGCGTCGGTCACCGAGAGGCACCGCTTGAACACCACGCCGGTGACCTTTCCGTTCTCGGTGAGAATTTCCCTGGGGCCCCAGCCGCAGTTCACCCGCACCTGCTCGGCCTCGGCTTCGGCCACCTCCTCGGCGGTGGCGGGCATGGCCTGCCGGTCTTCCAGGCAGAACATGGAGACCTCCTCTGCGCCGCAGCGGCGGGCGGTGCGGGCCACGTCGATGGCCACGTTGCCGCCGCCGATGACCACGGCGCGGCCGGTCACGGAGGTGTGCTCGTCCTCGGCCACCGCGTGCAGGAAATCCACGGCGGTCATCACGCCCGCGGCGTCCTCGCCGGGCACGCCCGCCTTCCGGCCGCCCTGGCAGCCGATGGCGACGTAAAAAGCCTTGTAGCCTTCGGCCCGCAGCTGGTCCAGGGTCACGTCCCTGCCCACCTCCACGCCGCAGCGGATGTCCACGCCCATGGCGCGGATGACGTCGATCTCCGCCGCCACCACGTCCTTCTCCAGCTTGTAGGAGGGGATGCCGTACACCAGCATGCCGCCGGGCCGGGCGTTCTTTTCAAACACAGTGGGCTTGTAGCCCTTTTCCGCCAGGTAGTAGGCACAGGACAGGCCCGCCGGCCCCGCGCCGATGATGGCGATCTTTTCGTCAAAGCCGCCCCGGTTGGTGGGGGCCACCACCGGCGGGATGTAGCGGGTGGCGGCGTCCAGGTCCTTCTGGGCGATGAACTTCTTCACCGCGTCGATGGCCACCGCCGCGTCCACATTGCCGCGGGTGCAGGCGTCTTCGCAGCGGCGGTTGCACACCCGGCCGCAGACGGCGGGGAAGGGGTTCTCCTTCTTGATGAGGGCCAGCGCCTCGGTGTAGCGCCCCTGGGCCGCCATCTTCAGGTAGCCCTGCACCGCGATGTGGGCGGGGCAGGCGGTCTTGCAGGGGGCGGTGCCGGTGTCGTGGCAGTTCACGCGGTTTTTGTCCCGGTAGTCCACCGTCCATTTCTCCGGGCCCCAGGGGGTCACCGCCGCATCCTCTATCCGGGGATACTCCACCCGGCCGTTTTTGGTGCACAGCTTCTGACCCAGCTTTACCGCGCCTGCCGGGCAGAACTCCACACAGCGGCCGCAGGCCACACAGTTCTCGGTGGTCACATGGGCCACATAGGCCGACCGGCCCAGGTTGGGGGTGTTGAACATCTGGCTCAGCCGCAAAGCGTTGCAGATGTTCACGTTGCAGTTGCAGATGGCGAAAATCTTGTTCTCGCCGTCGATGTTGGTGATCTGGTGCACAAAGCCGTTGTCCTCGGCCCGCTTTAAAATGCGCAGCACCTCGTCGTAGTCCACATAGCGGCCTTTTTTGGTCTCCACCAGATAGTCCGCCATGTCGCCCACGCCGATGCACCAGTCCTCCGGGTCGTCGCCGCAGCCCTCGCCCAGCTTCGCCCGGCTCATCCGGCAGCTGCAGGGGCTGGCGGCGTACTTGCCGTCGTACTTTTTCAGCCAGTGGCTGATGTGCTCGATGTCCACCGACTGATTCTCGGTCTCGATGGCCTTCTCCACCGGGATGACGTGCATGCCGATGCCCGCGCCGCCCGGCGGGATCATGGCGGGGATGTGCTCCAGGGGCAGAAAGGTCATCCGCTCGAAGAAGGCGGTCACCTCCGGATGCTCCTCGATCTGGTGCTTCTGCATATTGAAGAACTCGGCGCTGCCCGGCACGAACATGGGCAGCACATACTGCTTTTCGTGCCGCTCGTTCTCCCAGTTGTATTCCAGCAGGCCCACATAGCTCATCTGGTAGAGCAGCGGCTCCAGCTCCTCGGCGCTGCGGCCGGTGGCCTTCACCAGCTGGGGCAGCGTCATGGGCTTGCGCACCTCCATCTTGAGGGCCACGTCCGCCATCTCGTCGGTCACAAGGCCCGCCAGGCCCCAGTATTCCGGGTCGTCGCCGGTGACGCCCTTCAGCTTCGCGGGGATGCGGTCGGTGATCTTGCGCCCCAGCTTCAGAATCTTCTCCCGGGGCTGCTCGTCCCGGGGGATCTCAAAGGACAGTTTGCTCTCGTCCAGGGGGAAATGGGTCTCACTCATGGCCGTTCTCCTTTTTCGTTTCTTCGCCCCGCCAGGCGCGCACCTCCCGGCGCAGCCAGTCGTACCAGGCGTCCATTCCCTCGCCGGTGGCGGCGCAGATGGGGATGACCTGCGCCTTCGGGTTGCGCATCCGCACATATTCGGTGCATTTCGCAAGATCAAAGTTGAAATAGGGCAGCACGTCGATCTTGTTCACCAGCACCACGTCGCACACCTGGAACATCAGCGGGTACTTCAGGGGCTTGTCGTGGCCCTCCGGCACCGACAGGATCATGGCGTTCTTCGCCGCGCCGGTGTCAAATTCCGCCGGGCAGACCAGGTTGCCCACGTTCTCCAGAATGGCCAGTTCCACGTCGTCGAGGCCAAGGCCGTCCAGCCCCTGCCGGGTCATGCCCGCGTCCAGGTGGCACATTCCGCCGGTGTGCAGCTGGATGGACTTCGCACCCGCCGCCGCGATGGCGCGGGCGTCCACGTCCGAGTCGATGTCCGCCTCCATCACGCCGATCTTGAACTCGCCCTTCAGCGCCGCGATGGTGCGGGTCAGGGTAGTGGTCTTGCCCGAGCCGGGGCTGGACATCAGGTTCAAAAGGAACACGCCCTTTTCCTTCAGCTCGGCCCGCAGCTGCGCCGCCTCCTGGTCGTTGGAGGCGAACACGCTCTGGCGGATCTCCAGGATTTTAAATGATTCCATTCTCTCACGCTCCATGGGTCATAACATTGGCCCAATGTGGTCGGGCCAGCGAAAAAGCGCACAGGGCCTGATAAGCGCCGCTGCACGTTAAAAGAATAACATTCCCGGGAGAAAAGGTCAATGTGCCGGGAATTTTTCGCCTCTTTGTGCAAAAAAACTCCTTGGCCTTCGGCCTTTTGCATGGTAAAATAAGGGTGTGGTATCTGGTATGACCAATACGAGGAGGAACGAGCCGTGGAATTTGAGAAACTCTCCGCCCCCAGCCTGAAGGATCTGTTCGTAAAGCAGATACAGGGAATGATCCTCTCGGGGGAGCTGGCCGAGGGAGCGATGCTGCCTCCCGAGCGGGAACTGGCCCGTCAGATGCAGGTGAGCCGGGCGGTGGTGAACGGGGGCCTGGCGGAACTGGCGGCGCAAGGGTTTGTGGAGATACGCCCGCGGCAGGGCACCTGCGTGGCGAATTACCGGCGCAACGGCAACCTGAGCACCCTCATCGCCATCATGGAGTACAACGGCGGCACCCTGGGCCGGGAGGAGATACGCTCCATCCTGGAGGTGCGCCGTGCGCTGGAGCATCTGGCGGTGGGGCTCATCCTGCGCAACGCCACCGACCAGGACATGAGCCGCCTGGGGGACCATGTGGCGCGCATTGCCGGGGCCAAAACGCCCCAGCAGGCGGCGGAGCGGGCTTTTGAGTTCCAGCACGAACTGGCGCTCATCAGTGGCAACAGCATCCTGCCGCTGTTTTACTATTCCTTCCGGGCGCCGGTCATCATGCTGTGGGTGCGCTTTTGCCGCCGCTACGGCATCGAGGCCCTGTGCCGCAACACGGAACTGCTCTACACCCATCTGAAAAACCGGGACGAGGCGCAGCTGCGCCGCTGGATCGACAGCTACCTGGGCGAAGCCATTGAGGGCAGCCAGCAGGTGTACAGCGAGTGAGGCGCCGGGCGCCCGGAACGGCGGAATGAAAAGACGATTCAAAAAGAGGCCGGCGGGAACAGCTTTTGGCCTTCCCATTTTTTGCGCAAGGCGCTATAATAAGGAAAACAGAAGGAAAGCAGGGGAGAATGTTATGAATCAGGTGCTCGACGCCATCATCACCCGCCGCAGTGTGCGCAGCTACAAGCCGGACCCCATCCCCGAAGACGTGCTGGAACGCATTCTCACCGCAGGGCAGTACGCCGCCACCGGCATGAACCGCCAGAGCCCCATCATCCTGGCGGTCACCGACAAGGCCGTGCGGGACGAACTCTCGGCCATGAATGCGGCCATCATGGGCGCCGACAAGGACCCTTTCTACGGCGCGCCGGTGGTGCTGGTGGTACTGGCCAGCAAGGCCGCCCCCACCTATGTGTACGACGGCAGCCTGGTGATGGGCAACCTGATGCTGGCCGCCCACGCCGAGGGCCTGGGCAGCTGCTGGATCCACCGGGCCAAGGAGGAGTTTGAGAGCGAGGAGGGCAAGGCCCTGCTGCGCAGGCTGGGCATTGACGGCGAATACGAGGGCATCGGCCACTGCATCCTGGGCTATGCCGCGGAGGAGCCGAAGGCCGCCGCGCCCCGCAAGCAGGATTACGTCTACTGGCTGCGCTGAGGCGCGGCGCCGTATCCTGCACCCACTTTTGGCAAAAGGCGGAAAAATGTTGCCCAAGCAACAGAATGCCACCGCTTTTTTGCATAGAATATAGGCGTAGGCCCGCTTTATGGGCTGACTTGTGAAACGAAACAAAAAGGAGCGACGAACCATGAAGTATGTGTGCACCGTTTGCGGTTATATCTACGACGAGACCACCGGCGATCCCGACAACGGCATCGCCCCCGGCACTGTTTGGGCCGACGTGCCCGAGGACTTTGTCTGCCCCCTGTGCGGCGTGGGCAAGGATCAGTTCGAGCTGGAGCAGTAAACACCTGTAAACGGAAGGGGCGGGTGCCTTTTGGTGCCCGCCTCTTTCGCTTGCATGCTGCTTGATAGGCAAACGAGGCAACCCTGGCCCCGTCTGCTGGCTTTGCATGGGTGGAGGCGGAAAGGTTTCGGATAGATGAAAGAATTCCTGCGCCCCAAATTACGAAAAATATCTTGACAAACCGAAGTCTCTTGGCTATAATATTATTTGCCGCTGATAACCGGCGGCAATGTCCGGGTGTAGCGCAGTTTGGTAGCGCGCTTGAATGGGGTTCAAGAGGCCGTGAGTTCGACTCTCGCCACTCGGACCAGAGCCCCCAGCCGAAAGGCTGGGGGATTTTTTGTTGTCATACTGTGGTCTTTCGAACTTCTCACACGGGCCGTTTTCGCCCCTTTTATGAGGCTGCTGGCTTCTTTGCCAGAAAAGCGTTGTAGCGGTTTTCTGGGGTGTTTTACTACAGAATGATGCGTTTTCCAGTGGATTTGCTACATCGGTGCTGATTTTCCCGGAAAACGGCCATAAAATTTGGAGGCTGAAAACTGCACAGGCGGCATATGAGAACATCTCTGGCATTGTGCCGCCCTCGTTGCCGTTTTCCGTCGCGGTGTCCGGCTTGATTCACGTTATAATTGGAAACACCGCTTGCGCTGCCGCGCAATGCCCCACAAAAGCCCTGTAAACGCTTTTGCCGTCACAGACAGGGAAGGGATGCCGGCAGACTAAAAACATCGCTGCGGGTGCGAATTTCCGCCTTATAGGGGCACTCAAAGATATTGCCATATTTAACGTGATCGCTCGCGATTTTATAGTCAATCAGGGCGCACCCGACCTGGTTATAAAACAGCCGTCTGCACTGGTCTTCCGGGTGCGCTGGTGCAATGACACATCTCATTTGACGGGGGTCGGCATCTTGCCGCCACAGAGGAAAAGTTTTATCCTTCGGATAGTAAATGCATTCGCTCTCCGCAGGTGGGTAGACGTAAAGACTTTTGGCCGTCTCCTGCCCCGGCACAGCTTCAGAAACGCAGCATGGTGCAAATGAGCGCGTCCCCCCTTGTATGGTGCGAGTGTCATTTGTCAACGGGTAAAGGGTAAACAAAACAAGCGGATATTTGGCCGTTTTGGAAGATAAATGCCCGGGCGGGCGCCGGAAAACCGGCGCCCGCCCGGGCATGATCGTTTCTTATTGGGGGGTGTTTTTGCACATGTCGCGAACGTACTGTGCGTAGATCAGGCCGCTGGCCGCCTGGATGCGCACCAGCTTGCGGATGGGAATGGCGGTGTAGTGGATGTGCTCCTCCAGATAGGCGCTGTCCTGGGCCAGGCGCTGCCCGGCCACCGCTTCCACCTCGTCCAGGATCCTGCGGGCCTCCGCGGTCAGGTTCTCCGCGTGCTCCTTTTCGTAAATGCAGGTGCGCCGGGCCAGAGCCATGTTCAGATTCAGATAGAACCGGGCACTGTAGAGGTTGTCAAACTCCTGGGCCACCGTGGCGGTCTTGCGGAATTCCGGGTTGCTCTTGGCCCATTCCCGGCTGGCGTCCTTGTTGAAATAACTCTTCACCCGATCCTCCACCGCCAGGAAGAAGGGGTTCCAGGTGGTGATCACCGGCTGGAGTTTCTCGTACAGTTCCTTCATCAGCTTGCCGATGGCCTCGCTCTGGTCAAAACTCTCCAGCATGCAGTCCAGGCGGCTGCGCTGACCGGGCGAGGTGTCGTCCACCCGGGGATCGAAGAAATAGGGCATCTCGTTCACCAGGGAGTACACCGGCTTTTTCAGCAGCCGGGTGGCGTACTCGTCGCTGGAGGAGCCGGAGGTGATCAGCTTGGCCGGATCCTCATCGGGCTGGAACTTGGCCAGATACTCATAGTGGGGGATGACGCCCACGCTCTCGAATACCGCGGGATAGAGCTCCACACAATAGGGCATCTCCGGCTCGCCCAGGTTGAGGGGCACCCCCTCCTCCTTGGGTTGGCGGTAGAGCTGCTGATAGAGCCCTTCATCCCCCCCGGTGAGGTACCAGTAGCACCCGCCGAAGCCTGCGTTGTGCAGGGAGTAGATAAAGTCGGGCCGGTGCTCCTGGATGATCTTCATCAGAGCCTGGGTCTCGGGGATGGGCTTGTCAAAGTGCAGGGTCTTGTAGTCGATGGGGAAACTCCACTCTACCTGCTGGGCGTAGGCGGGGCGGTAGAAGTTGCGGGCGTAGTGGGTGATGGTGAAGGGCCCCTTGAACCAGCCCTCGTTAAGGCTGGTGCCGTCGGGGTCGCTGGTCTTGACGATGTACCAGGTAAAGTCCAGTTCCTCCCGCAGGGCGGCGTTCTCGGCCAGCTCCCGGGTGAAGAAGTCCAGCATCATGGCGCCGATGGGCTCGTTGGGATGGGGGCAGCCGAAAATCAGGGCGTTTCGGCTGCCGCTGCCGATGGTGAGGCAGTAGATGGGCCTTCCCCATCGGGAGGTGCCCACCTGATCCACCTTTACCACATCGGGAAACTCCTGGGCCAGGGCCAGGGTGCGCTGATCCATCTCCTCTACGGTGAAAAATTCCTTATAATCCGGAACGCGGTCCAGTATCTCCTGTAAATTCAACCTGCTTCGACCTCCTTTAGTCCTCCTCCAGGCAGTGACAGCTCACCTGTCGCCCGTCGGGAAGGGTGCGCATGGGCGGATATTCCTTGAAACACTTCTCACAGGCCTTGAAGCACCGGCCGGCAAAGTAGCAGCCCGGCCCGGGATCCACCGGGGAGGGCGGTTCGCCGTCGATCTTGATGACCTCTTTCTCTTTAAAGTCAATGGAGGCGCAGTTGGAGATCAGCGCCTGGGTATAGGGGTGCTTGGGATTCTGGATGATGGTGTCGGTGTCGCCCTGCTCCACGATGCGGCCCAGATACATCACGCCTACCCGGTGGCAGATGTAACGGATCACCGCGATGTCGTGGCTGATGAAGAGGATGGCCGTCTCGTGGGTCTTGCACAGGTCGATGAGCATATTGATGATGTCCGCCCGCACCGACACATCCAGCATGGACACCGGTTCGTCCACCACCAGGAACAGGGGATTGAGCAGCATGCTGCGCAAAATGGAAATGCGCTGAAGCTGGCCGCCGGAGAGTTCGTGGGGATAGCGGCTCAAAAAGTCCTTGGCGGGAACGAGGCCGCCCTCCTCCAGGGCCTTGACGCACATGTCCATGCGCTCGGCGTCGTCGGCGCCGATGCCATGGAGTTTCAGGGGCCGGGTCATGATGGCCCCGATGGTGTCGTTGGGGGTAAAGGTGTCAAAGGGGTTTTGGAAGACCGTTTGCACCATGCGGCGGAACTTTTTGGGGTTCTTTTTCAGAATGGCGCCGCTGTCCTCACCGCCGAAGAGCACCTGCCCCTCGCTGGGCTGCTCCAGACGCACCAGCAGCCGGCCCAGGGTGGATTTGCCGCAGCCGCTCTCTCCGATGATGCCAAAGACCTCGCCTTTGTACACGTCGAAGCTGACGCCGTCCACCGCCTGTACCCACTTCTTCTTGCCAAAGGAGAACAAGCTGTCGTTCCCCCGCTGGCGGTACCATTTTTTCAGCCCCGCCACCTGGATGACAGGGACGTTCTGTTCGCTCATGCTCCTTCACCTCCGTCATAGAGATGGCAGGCCACCTTGTGGACCTCCGACATCCGCCGCTCGGCCGGCCGCTCCTGGAAACAGCGGGGGGTGGCGTTGGGGCAGCGGGCCGCGAAAATGCACCCGCCGGGCGGGTCGGCCAGGTCAGGCAGGCTGCCGGGTATGGATTTCAGGGCGCTCTTCTCCCCGTGGAGAGAGGGGAAGGACTGGATCAGGCCGCGGGTGTAGGGATGCAGGGGATTGCTCAGCACATCCCGCACATAGCCGAACTCCATCATCTGCCCGGCATACATAACGATGATCTTCTTGCAGGAGGTGGCCACCACCGACAGGTCATGGGTGATCATCAACCGGGTCACCGAAATCTGGTTCTCCATCTGCTTGATCTCATTGAGGATCTGGCCCTGTGTCACCACATCCAGAGCGGTGGTGGCCTCGTCCATGATGAGCAGATCCGGGTCAAAGAGCAGGCTCAGGGCGATGTTGATCCGCTGGAGCATGCCGCCGGAAAGTTCATGGGGATAGAGCTTATACACCCGGGGGGCCAGGTTGACCATCTCCAGCAGGTGAATCACCCGCTTGTAGATCTCTTCCTTGGATGCCCGGGGCTCGTGCACCCGGTAGATGTCTTCAAACTGTTCGCCGATGCGGTGCACGGGGCTGAGGCTGTTCATGGATTTCTGAAACACCACGGACAGCTTCTTCCAGCGCAGTTCCTTCAGCCGGGCGGGGCTGACGGTGAGCAGGTCCTCCTGCTCGAAAAGCACCTGGCCGGAGATCTCCGTGGTGCGGGGGTCGTGGAGACGAAGCACCGCCATGGCCAGGGTGGACTTGCCCGAGCCGGACTCGCCCACGATCCCCAGGGAGTCGCCTTTTTCGATCTCCATCGACACATGATCCACAGCCCGCACCCGCTTGGCGCCCGAGCGGTAGGTGACGCATAAGTCCTTGATATCCAAAATAGGCATTATCCGCACCTCCTCAAATCTTCTTCATCTTGGGGTTGAGCGCGAAGTTCAGCCCGTCGCCGATCAGGTAGAAGATCAGCACGATGAACACGATGGCCAGGCCGGCGAAGGTGGACATCCACCAGCCGTTGGCCGACAGATACTGCTTGCCGTCAAAGATCATCTGGCCCCAACTCACCACATTGGGGTCGCCCAGGCCCAAAAAGCTCAGGCTGGCCTCGGTGAGGATGGCTTTGGCCACGTCCATGGTGGTGTTGGCCACGATGGGGAACAGGCCGTTGGGGATGATGTACTTGAAGAGCACCCGGGGCCGGGATTCACCCATGGCCGTTGCGCTCTTCACGAAAGTGCGCTCTTTCAGGCTCATGGCCTGCACCCGCATCATACGGGCATTGCTGGGCCAGGAGGTCAGGCCGATGACCAGCATGACGTTGACCATGTTGCTGCCGAACAGCGCCACAATGATCAGGATGAGGAAGAAGGTGGGGATCATCAGGAAGATGTTGGTGACCTCCGCCACGCACTTGTCCAGCTTGCCACCGTAGAATCCGGCATAGGCCCCCAGCAGGGTGCCGATGACGCCGGAGATCAGCGCTGAGATCATGCCGATGGCCAGGGAGGTGCGGCTGCCGAAGATTACCATGCTCAGGATGTCCTGGCCCATGTTGTTTGTGCCCATCCAGTGATTGTTGGTGCCCGGAGACACCAGCAGATCATCGCTCATGTAATAGGGGTCAAAAGGCGCCAGAATGGGGGCAAAAATGACCACGAGCAGCACCACGGCAAAAAGTGCCAGACCCAGCCGGAGCTGGCCGCTGGCAGCGACCAGTTTGCACAGCCGCTGCCAAAAGGCTTTCGCTTTTTCCATGTCTGCACCTCCTTACTCGTAGCGGATCCGGGGATCCAGCCATGCGTAGATCAGGTCCACCACGATCATGACCAGGGCCACCGAGATGGCGATGATGAGATACACGCCCATGAGCACGTTGTAGTCGCGCATCATGATGGAGCGGTACATGAACGCGCCGATGCCCGGCCAGGAAAACACGATCTCCACCAGGGTGGAGCCCGCCACCACATAGGCCAGGTTGATGCCGAAGATGGTGATGATGGGCAGGATGGCGTTTTTAAAGACGTACTTGCGGAAGATCTTGCCCTCGCTCATGCCGGTGACCCGGAAGGTGGTGATGAAGTCCTCCGCCATCACCTGCATCACCGAGGATTTGGTGATGCGGAAATAGGTGGGGATCTGTACCGCCACCAGCGTCAGGCAGGGCAGCACCATGTGCCGTGCCACGTCCAGCACATAGGCAAAGCCTTCGTGATCCGCCCGCATATCCACCATGCCTTGCGTGGGCAGAAGCTTGAATGTGGAGGCAAAGATCAGGATCAGCATGATCCCCACCCAGAAGGACGGCATGGCGTTGAGCACATAGGCCACGCCGGAAAACACCTTGTCCATCACGGCGCCGTGGTTCTTTCCGGCGTACAGCCCCAAAAAGCCGCCCGCCAGCACCGCCAGCACCGCGCTCACCCCTGACAGCAGCAGCGAAGGGCCGATGTGGCTCAGGATCAGCTGGGCAACCGGCTGGTTGTACAGATAGGAATCGCCCATGTCGCCGTGCAGCAGGGTGGTAACATACCGATAAAACTGGACGTGAAAGGGTTGATCCAGGCCGTACTTCACCGTCAGCGCATCAATGAGCTCCTGAGAGGGGTTGTCAAAGCCGGCCATGATCCGGGCGGGATTGCCCGGCGCCAGTTTGATAATGGTGAAGTTGATCAATACCACGACAGCCACAATGGCCAAGGCAGAGATGATGCGTTTGAGCAGATATTTTTTCATATGCGGTGTCAGACCACCTTTCGCTGCGGATAAAGCAGAGGGAGGAAACGGCCCCTGCCCGGTGCAGGGGCCGTTTCCATCTGTGTCGGTCAGTTGATGACCACTTTGCTGTAGTTGCTGTCGTGAACGTCGGTCACATTATCAATGTAAGGCACGCCGCTGATGTTGGAATGGCAGGCGTAGTAGTTGGCAAATTCCACGACGGGGATGATGGGCAGGTCCTCCGCCAGGATGGCCTGCACTTCCTTATAGCAGGCGCCGCGATCCTCCTCGGTCACCAGCACCTTGCCCTGGGCCAGCAGCTCGTCGACCTTGGGGTTGGAGTAGTTGGAGTAGTTCATCACCGCGCCGGTGCCGATGCGCTTGCTGATGGCGTCGGGGTCGGGACCCTGGTAGCCGGCCATCATGCCCAGCTCGTAGTTGCCGGACTCGATCTTCTCAGACCAGGCGGCCATCTCCATGATGTTCACCTGCACGTCGATGCCCACTTCCTTCAGGTTGGAGGCGATGACTTTGGCGCAGTCGCCGTAGGTGCCGCCGCTGAACACGTCCAGGGTGATGGACAGATACATGCCGTTGGCGTCCTTGGTGTAGCCGGCCTGCTCCAGCAGCTCCTGGGCCTTGGCCACGTCCCGCTCACCGATGTCGGCGTCGGCATTGTAGGCCCAGTCCAGGAAGGGGGGATAGAAGCCGTAAGCGGGGGCCTGCAGGCCGTTGGTGCCCTTCTGGGAGATCTCCTCGCGGTCGATGCCCAGGGCGATCGCCTTGCGCACCTCCCACTTGCTCATGATCTCGTTCTCCATGTTGCAGATGAGCTGATAGCGGCGGGCGGCGGTCATCACGCCCAGTTTGATGTCGGGATCCTGCTCCATGGCGGGCACTTCGGAGTTGGGCACGCCGGTGAGCAGATCGATCTCGCCGTTGTAGAAGGCCTGCAGGGCGGTGTTGTCATCGGGGATCACGGAGTAGATCAGCTTGTCAATGGCGGGTGCGCCCTTGAAGTAGTCGGGGTTCTTTTCCAGAACGATGCTGGAACCGGGGTTGTATTCCACAAACTTGAAGGCGCCGGTGCCGATGGGATGGCTGGTGGCCGCCTCACAGGTGGACCAATCCGCCTCGTTCTCATAGATGTGCTTGGGAATGATGAAGCACTCGTACCAGGCCAGGGTGCCCAGCAGGGTGGAGTCGGGGGTGGACAGGTGCAACACCACGGTGTTCTCGTCCGGGCACTCGATGGATTCCACCACTGCCGTGAGGCTGGCGGCGATGAAGCCGTTCTCCGCCATGATCTTCTCGTAGGTGTACTTGACGTCCTCAGAGGAGAAGGGCTCCCCGTCGTGCCACTTGACGCCCTGGGCCAGGTGGAAGGTGTAGGTCAGGCCGTCGTCGGAGACCTCCCAGGTCTCGGCCAGGCCGGGCACCACTTCGCTGTTGATGTTCAGTGCCACCAGGCTGTCAAACACGTTCTGGTAGATCAGGTGGCCGTCGTCGTCCCCCTTCAGCACAGGGTTGAAGGTGGTGGGGTCGGCGCCGATGTTCACAATAAAGGTGCCGCCGCCGGTGGAACCGCCCTCACTGGTCCCGCTGCCGGTGGCTGTGCTTTCGGTGGTGGTCCCGCCGCCGCAGGCCGTGATGCTCACGGCCAGGCATGCGGCAAGGAACAGTGCTGCCAGCTTTTTGAATTTCATGTCTCTTCCTCCTCTTTTTTGATCTCCTGGGATACATATTGCGCCGTCAGCAGGCCGCACTCGGCCTGGACGGTGACAAGCTTGCGAATGGGGGGCACCTGATAGGTGATGTTCTCCTCCAGGTAGTCGCATTCCGCCTTCAGGTAGGCCTCACACCGGGCCAGTGTCTGTTCCAGCTGGGCCACCTGCTCATCGGTGAAGCCCCGCTCGTCCTTCCGGCCAAGTTCCTGTTCACAGGCCCGCAGCAGCAGGGTGGTGCCGGTGGCCTGGAAGAACCGGGATACGAACAGGTTGTCAAACTTCTGGGCGTGGGTGGCGGGCTGCTCAAACTCCGGATTGGAGGAGGCCCACTGGATCTGCGCCTCCAGGTCGCCTTTGCCCAGCGCCATGCGCTCGTCAAAGGCGGTTTTGAAGTGGTTATCCGGCATATCCAGCAGCTTCAGCACCGGCTGGGACATGCGCACCAGATCCTCGTGGTGCTGGGCTTTGTAGCGGCAGTTGCGGATGACGCACTCCCGCCGGGTGGTGTCCGAGGGGCTCAGGTCGTCGATCTCCGCGGTGAAGAAGTAGGGCAGTTCACACACGAACACGAACACGTTCTTCCCGCCGTGGTTCTGGGCGTAGTCGCCGCTGGAGGTGCCGAAGGGGTGTCCCTCCACCGGGTCGCCCTTGGTGTAGGTCTCGGTATAGTCGTAGTCGTCCTTCACCGTGAGCATCTGGAACACCGCGGGGGCGTACTCCTTGGCGTAGGGGACTTCCGCCTCGCCCAGCTTCATGGGAATGCCCATGCGCTTGACACAGGCGGCGTACTTCCCGTAGAGTTCCGGCGCGGGCCGGGAGAGGTACCAATATGCCCCGCCGAAGCCCAGGTTGTGCAGCGGATAGATAAAATCCGGCCGCAGCTGATCCATCAGTTTCATCAGCAGCTGCGTTTCCGGCAGGGGCGCGTCGAACTTCAGGCGCTTGTACTCCACCGGGAAGGTCCACTCCACCTGCTCCTTGAAGGCGGGGCGGTAATAGTGGCGCAGATAGTGGTGAATGGTGAACGGGCCGGCAAACCATCCCTCGTTCAGGGCGATGCCGTCGGGATCGCTCACCTTGATCAGGTACCAGGTGAAATCCATCTCCCGGCGCAGTTCCTCATTCTCCGCCAGTTCCCGGGCCAGAAAGTCCAGCGTCATGGCCCCGATGGGTTCATTGGGGTGGGGGCAGGCGAACATCAGCGCGTTGCGGCTGCCCGAGCCGATCTTCAAACACCGGATGATCCGTCCGTCCCGGGAGCGGCCCAACTCGGTCACTTGCACCACATCGGGATACTCCCTGGCCAGATCCAGTGTATTTTTATCCAATTCCGGAATGGTCAAAAATCGTGTACTATCCGGCACACGATCCATGATCGCCTGTATATCGATTCCCATATCCTCACCTTCACTCCCGCAAAATCCTCATTTGCGCCCCACGCGGGGCATTTTTGTAATTTGGTTTATTATACTGCAATCACCGGCGGTTTTCTACATGAAATTGTACTCCCACTGTATAATTCTACAATATATCTAAAAATGGCTTTTTTAAATGTCGGTGAGGTTGTTTAAAGTGCTACCGCATTAATACATTAGCGTGATGAATTACCCGCTGCGCTTCCGCCGGAAAGCCCGGTTCAGGCATATGACAGCGTTCGAAACGGCAAGCCGACCGGAAGCCGGCCACGGAACCTTGCCAAGGCGGGGACCGTCCGGCGACGCGGCCACTTTGAGCCTGCGGCACATCGATTTGGGTGGCGGACCGGGAGACCGGTTGACGTTTCCCTGTAAGAAAAATATACTGGATACAAAAAGTGGAGCGGCCGCGCAGAAGATCCCGGACTATGCGCACCAGCCCTTTGCGGGCGCTGGAGCGGGGCCTGCCGCCGATCATGGGGCGGAGGCCCAAACATGGGAAAGACAGACCGGGAAAAGGGAGCGCGGACACGCATGCGCCGCGTCGGACTCACGCCTTTTGACCTGCCTGCACTGCGGGAGTAAAAAGGGACTCCGCCGTTTTCCCCCAAAGCGGCTTTCCGCCTGCCTTTCCCCGTCGGCGATGGGGCGCACTTGACACGGCACGACGAGGGTCCGTATACTGACAGATGAACGAAGGCTCGCCGGCGCCCACCGGGCGGGAGAGGGAAAAGCCGCGGTGGGCAGCGGCCGGCGCGCCGCACAGGCAAGGGGCCTTTGCCCTGTTTTTGGGGAGTGTGGGAATGGAAAAGATCTTTCTCATGGAGGACGACGCCGCGCTGTGCCGGGGCATCTGCATGGCCCTGGGCACAGAAGAGCGGACGGTGGTGCCGGCGGGCAGCCTGACCGGGGCGCGGCAGGCGCTGGCGGGCGCCCGGTTCGACCTGCTCATACTGGACATCAACCTCCCGGACGGCAGCGGCGTGGAGCTGCTGCGCGCTTTGCGCGCCGAAGGGGACGGCACGCCCGCCATCCTGCTCACCGCCAATGACCTGGAACTGGACGAGGTGACCGGCCTGGAGGCGGGGGCGGACGACTACATCACCAAGCCCTTCTCGCTGGCGGTGCTGCGGGCCAGGGTGAACGCCCAGCTGCGCCGCGCGGGCCGCCGGGCCGTCCCCCGGCTGGCGCTGGGGCCCTTCCTCTTTGATTTTGACCGGATGGAATTCTTCCGGGACGGCGCGGCGGTGGAGCTTTCCAAAACCGAGCAGAAGCTGCTGCGGGTGCTGGTGGAGAACCGGGGGCATGCCGTGCCCCGGTCCACTCTGGTGGACCGGGTGTGGACGGACGGGGCGGCCTTCGTGGAGGAAAACGCCCTCTCGGTGACGGTGAAGCGGCTGCGGGGCAAGCTGGAGAGAGACCCCGCGAAACCGGAATATCTGAAAACGGTGTACGGCATCGGCTACACCTGGGCGGTGGGACCATGACCGGCTGGCTGATCGCGGGGGCCGCGGTGCTGGCGGCGCTGGCCGTGGTGCTGCTGGACCGCCGCAGGACCCTCGGCACCATCAAACGGCTGGACGAGATGCTAAAGGCGGCCATCGACGGCCATTTTTCGGAAGAGGACTTTGACGAGAGCCGCCTCTCCGCCCTGGAAAGCCGGCTGGCGAGGTATCTCGTCGCCAGCGCCCTCTCCGCCCGCCGGGTGGGGGAACAGAAAAACCAGATCAGCGCCCTG
Organism: Candidatus Allofournierella merdavium; assembly: GCA_019118765.1. GTDB lineage: Bacteria > Bacillota > Clostridia > Oscillospirales > Ruminococcaceae > Allofournierella_A > Allofournierella_A merdavium. Next base: position 77,457 of record DWYI01000049.1, read on the forward strand.
GTCTCGGACATCTCCCACCAGACCCGCACCCCGGTGGCAAACCTCCAGCTTTACGCCCAGCTGCTCACCGAGCAGCCCCTCACCCCCGAAGGCGCCGAGTGCGCCCGGGCCATCTGCGCCCAGGCGGGCAAACTCCAGAGCCTGATCGAAGCCCTGGTCAAGACCTCCCGGCTGGAAAACGGCATCCTGGCGGTGCATCCCCGGCCCTCCCACATCGGCCCGCTGGTGGCCCGCGCCGCGGCCCAGTACGCGCCCGTGGCGGCCCAAAAGGGGATCGGGTTGCGGGCGGGGCCGGTGGCGGGCACCGCCGTCTTCGACCCCAAGTGGACGGAGGAAGCCCTGTGCAACCTGCTGGACAATGCCGTGAAGTACACCCCCGCCGGCGGGACCGTGACGGTGGAGGTGAAGGAGTATGAGATGTTCGCCGCCATCCGGGTCGCCGACACGGGGCCCGGCATCCCGGAAGAGGAGCAGGCCAGAATTTTCGGGCGCTTTTACCGGGGCGCCGGCAACGACCAGACGCAGGGGGTGGGCATCGGCCTCTACCTCGCCCGGCAGATCGCCGAACAGCAGGGCGGCTATGTGAAGGTGGCGAGCGCGCCGGGAAAGGGCAGCGCTTTTTCCCTGTTCCTTCCCCGGCCGTGAGGGGGAGTTGTGTCAAAGCTGTCACATTCCGGAAAGGGCCAGGAAAGATTTTTGTGATAGAGTCTGTATTGTCCAAAGACAGTACAGACTCTTTTTGACGGGAGGCAGGGAAAATGGCGATTCTTGAGACGAAGGATCTGCGAAAATACTACGGCAGCGGCGACACCCAGGTGCGGGCGCTGGACGGGGTGGACCTGGCGGTGGAACAGGGGGAGTTTGTGGCCATCGTGGGCACCTCCGGCTCCGGCAAATCCACCCTGCTGCACATGCTGGGCGGGCTGGACCGGCCCACTTCCGGCACTGTCCTGGTGGACGGCCGGGACATCTTCCGCCTGAAGGACGAGGCCCTCACCATCTTCCGCCGCCGCAAGATCGGCTTTGTGTTCCAGGCCTACAATCTGGTGCCGGTGCTCAGCGTGTGGGAGAACATCATCCTGCCGGTGCAGCTGGACGGCAACCGGGTGGACACGGAGTACACCCGCGCGGTGATCGCCGCGCTGGGCCTGGAAAAGAAGCTGCGCAGCCTTCCCGGCCAGCTCTCCGGCGGCCAGCAGCAGCGGGTTGCCATCGCCCGGGCGCTGGCGGCAAAGCCCGCCATCCTGCTGGCCGACGAGCCCACCGGCAATCTGGACAGCAAGACCAGCCAGGACGTGCTGGGCCTGATGAAGGTGACGGGGCAGCGGTTCGGTCAGACCATGGTGATGATCACCCACAACGAGGAGATCGCCCAGATGGCGGACCGCATCGTCCGCATCGAGGACGGGCGGATCGTCCGGCGGTGAGGAGGGCGCGGCCATGAACGTATCCAATCACAGCTGCATCCGCCGGCTGAGCCTGCGGGCGCTTCGCGCCAGCCGCACCCGGAACCTGGTGGCGGTGCTGGCCATTGCCCTGACGGCCATCCTGTTCACCTCCCTGTTCACCATCGCCCTGTCCATCAACGAGGGCATCCAGCAGAACAACTTCCGCCAGGCCGGGGGCTGCAGCCACGGCACCTTCAAATACCTCACCCGGGCGCAGTGCGACGCTCTGAAAGACGACCCCCTCATCCGGGCCTATGGCGTGCGCCGCTTTCTGGGGATGCCCACCGAGGCGCCCTTCAACAAAGACCATGTGGAGATCGGCTATTCCGACGAAAACCAGGCCCACTGGGGTTTCTGCGACCCGGCGGAGGGCCGCCTGCCCCGGGAGGGCACCGACGAGGCCGCCACCGACACCCGCGTGCTGGAATTGCTGGGGGTGGAGCCGGCGACCGGCGCGCGGTTCACCGTCACCTTTGAGGTGGACGGTCAAACCACCACCCAGACCTTCACCCTCAGCGGCTGGTGGGAGTACGACGAGGCGGTGCCGGCGCACCACCTCCTCATCCCCGAGAGCCGGCTGGACGCCGTGCTGGCCGAGACAGGGGTGACCCCGCCGGGCAGCGATGGCATGGTGGGAAGCTGGAACCTGGACGTGATGCTGAAAAACGGCGCCGGCTCCATCGCCGCCGACATGGACAGAATTCTCGCCAACCACGGCTATCAGTCTCAGACGGCGGGGGAGGACTACATCTCCATCGGTGTCAACTGGGGCTATACCGGCGCTTTGCTGGCCGACAAGCTGGACGCCGCCACGGCGAGCCTCATTCTGGGCGTGCTGGGGCTGATCCTGCTCACCGGCTACCTCATCATCTACAACGTGTTCCAGATCTCGGTGGCGGGGGACATCCGCTTCTACGGCCTGCTCAAAGCCATCGGCACCACGCCCCGGCAGCTGCGGCGCATCATCCGCATCCAGGCGCTGCTGCTCTCTCTGGCGGGCATCCCCCTGGGCCTGCTGGTGGGCTGGCTGCTGGGTGGGGTGCTCACCCCCGTCATCACCGCGCGGCTCAACGGGGTGCGGGCGGTGGTGTCGGTCAGCCCCCTCCTGTTCGCCGGGGCGGCCCTCTTTGCCCTGGCCACGGTGCTCATCTCCTGCCGCCGCCCCGGCCGCCTGGCGGGCAAGGTGTCCCCGGTGGAGGCGGTGCGGTACACCGAGGCGCAGCCGGCCGGGCGCCGGGCAAAGCGAAACGGCAGAGGGGTGTCGCTGCTGTCTATGGCCTGGGCCAACCTGGGCCGCAGCCGGGGCAAGACCTTCCTCACGGTGCTGTCCCTGACCCTGGCAGTGGTGCTGCTGACCCTCACCGTCACCTTCACCGGCGGCTTTGACATGGACAAGTATGTGTCCAACTTCACCGCCAGCGATTTCATCCTGGCCGACGCGGGCCAGTTCCAGAACGGCGGGGACGCCTTTTACGACGGGATGGCGGTGCCGGAGACGGTCATCGACGCAGTGAACGCCCAGGGGGGGATCACCGGCGCCGGCCGCGTCTACGGCAAGACGGCCCCGGCGGAGGAGTTCGTCACCGAAGAATACTACCGCGCGGTCTGGGCCGACTGGAACACCCCGGAACAGCTGGACAGCATGATCGCCTTTATGGAGCCCACGCCGGACGGCCTGCTGGCCGACCGGGTGCAGCTGTACGGCATGGAGCCCTTTGCCCTGGAGCAGCTGACGGTGCTGGAGGGGGATCTGGCCGGGCTGGATGACCCGGGCGAAAACCGCATCGCCGCCGTGTACGGCGTGGACGAGTACGGTGATCTGGAGCCGGGCAGCCACTGGGCCAGACTGAGAGACACCGTGACCCTCCGCTATGTGGAGGAATACGAATACTTCGACCCTGACACCGGCGAGGTGTACGGGCCCCGGGAGAATGTGCCCGAGGGGGCGAACTTTGCCCAGCGGGCGGTGAAATACCGGGACGTGGACTACACCGTGGCCGCCCTGGTGGCGGTGCCCAACGCCCTGAGTTACCGCTACTACGGCGCCGACGAGTTCGTTCTGGGGGCAAATACCTTTATCCGGGACACGGGCACCGACTGCGTGATGTATTACGCCTTCAACACCACCGACGAGGCCAACGCCGCGATGGAGGCTTTTCTGAAAGATTATACCGGGAATGTGGAGCTCCGGTTCGATTACGAGAGCAAGGCGACCTACGCGGCGGAGTTTGAGAGCATCCGCGGCATGTTCCTGCTGCTGGGCGGCGCGCTGAGCTTCATCGTGGGGCTGGTGGGCATCCTCAATTTCGCCAACGCCATCCTCACCGGCATCACCGCCCGCCGCCGGGAGCTGGCGGTGCTCCAGGCCATCGGCATGACCACCCGCCAGCTCCGGTGGATGCTGGCGCTGGAGGGGCTGCTCTACACCCTGGGCGCCGCCCTGCTGGCCCTGGCCCTGGTGTGCGCCAGCGCCCCCTTTACGGGGCCCGGCCTGAACCGGCTGCTCTGGTTCTTCACCTACCGGTTCACCCTCTGGCCGGTGGCGGTCGTCCTGCCGCTGTTCGCGGTGCTGGGCGCCGCCATCCCGGTGGCCGCCTGCCGGGCCACCCAGCGCCGCTCGGTGGTGGAGCGGCTGCGGCTGGAGTGACGATCCCCCGGCGGAGCCCGATACAAACAGGAGCGCGCCGCAGGCACTGCCTGCGGCGCGCTCCTGTTTTGACGCAGCATCGGGCGAACGAAAGGGGGGACCGGCCGTCCGCCAACCCCGCCGCCAAGGCCCCGCGGTGCCCTCGGGCGGTGGATCGCCTGCCGAGGTGAGCCAAAGCTGCGGGCCGACCCGGCGACAGGGCGATGCCGCTGGGCCCAAGCCGCCGCGGCTGGCCAGGCTGCCGGAGGGGACGGTCGGAGAGGCGTACGGTTTTGATCCGCGAACGTCTGCCGTGGCCCGGAAAGTTGGCCGCTCCGGCGGCCGCAGGCAAAGGGCGAGACGTACGGACAGGAAAAGCGCGGGCGCCGGCAAGCGCAAACAGCCTCTGCAGGCGGCGAGGGTTATTTGCACATTGCAAAAAAAATGGTGAAAGATTGTGCGTGCTCCGCCCTTTTTGCTTTTTTACATCCGCTTGTTTCGTTTGCTGGCATTTACGCGGGGGCGCCGCGGCCCTACAATAGAGACAGAACAAAGCGAACCGTTTCGCACAAGCCAAAACAAAGGAGGAAACACTATGAAAAAGTTGATCGCCGGCGCGCTGGCGCTGGCCATGGCGCTGGGGCTGGCCGCGTGCGGCACCACATCCGGCTCTTCGCAGCCCGCAAGCACCGGTTCATCCGCGGCGCAGTCTTCCGCAGAGCCTGTGGTCATCACGGCCATGATCCAGCAGTCCCGCAATTTTGACGGGCTGCAGGCCATGATCCAGAAGCTGGAAGAAGAGGAGAACATCATCATCGACGCCCAGATCGTGCCGGATGACGAGGCGCTGAACCTGATCCAGATGCAGCTGAATTCCGGCGAGGCGCCCAACATCATCGACTACAACGTGCCCGCCATCTACGACATCGTCGACCCCGCCCAGTACTTCGCCGACATGACCGGCGAGGAGTGGACCCAGAAGCTGCTGATCCCGGACAACGTGGTGAACAGCAAGGACGGCAAGATCTACGGCTTCCCCTTCCTGTCGGTGCCCGGAACCCACGGCTTCATCTACAACAAGGACGTGTTTGAGGCCGCCGGCGTGACCGAGGAGCCTGCCACCTGGCAGGAGCTGCTGGACGCCTGCGAGAAGATCAAGGCCACCGGCGTCACCCCCATCTACATGCCCCGGGACAGCTGGGTGCCCCAGGTGCTGATGACCGACAACTTCGCCAAGATCCTGGGCGCGGACGGCTGCCAGGACTTCGCCGACAAGGTGATGCGCAACGAGATCAAGTGGACCGATGTGCCGGAGTTCGCCCAGGTCATCGACACCTATCTCGACCTTTACAAGAAGGGCTATGTGAACGACAACTTCGCCTCCGCGGTCTACGATGACGCCATCGCCGCCGTGGCGGACGGCTCCGCCGCCATGCACTTCAACGGCGACTTCTTCGCCGCCAGCGTGCTGCAGGCCAACCCCGACGCCAACATCGGTATGTTCGCCGTGTCCATGACCGACGGCGTGGACGTGGTGACCGAGAATATGTCCTCCGCGGGCTTTGTGGCCAACAAGAACTCGGAGAACCTGGACACCGTGAAAAAGGTGTTCAACCTATGGGCCACCCCCGAGTACGCCAACCTGTACTTTGAAGACCGCCCCGCCTTCCCCGCCTTTGAAGGGGTGGACGGCGGCCCGGTGCCCTCCAACCTGGAGAACATCTATGAGACCTACATCCAGCCCGGCAAGGCCATCCCCGAGTTCAACTATTATGTGATGGACCTGAACGCCCTGTACGAGAGCACCCTGTACGTCTACTATGTGGACGCGCCCGCCCGCGGCAACATGGACGGCGCCGCTATCCTGGCGCAGTTCCAGACAGACTTTGAGCAGTTCATGAAGGACCAGGGAGCGGAAGGCTTCTAAACGATCACGTTCTGAGCGGCCTGTTCGGGGCGCGGTGACGCAGTTCGCGCCGCCGCGCCAGGGCAGGCCGCTCCTCTATGAAAGGAAGGCAGGTCATGCAAAGCAAAAGTCGGGATCGATCCTACCCGCTGTGGCTGTCGCTGCCGGGGCTGCTGATCTACACCCTGTTTTTTATCGTCCCCATCGTGGCGGCGTTCGCCTACCCCTTCACCAACTGGAATCTGGCGAACATGAGCCGGGCCAACTTTGTGGGGCTGTACAACTTCACCAGCTTGCTGCAGGACCGCATCTTTCTGCGCTCCATCGGCAACACCCTTCTGTTCGCCTTTTTCACCACCCTGTTCAAAACGCTGATCGGGCTGTTGCTGGCCCTGCTGGTGGTGAAAAAATTCCCCGGCAACAGCCTGTTCCGCACCCTGTATTATCTGCCCTGCGTGCTGAGCACCATGATCGTGGGGCTGCTGTTTACCGCCATCCTGCGGCAGGACGGGCTGCTGAACAACCTGCTGGCCGGGCTGGGCCTGGGCGGCTGGAGCCGCGACTGGCTGGGCAGCTACGGCACCGCAATGACCTGGATCATCCTGGTGGAGATCTGGATGTGGGCGGGCTTCAGCATGTTTATCTTCATCTCCGGCCTGCAGGCCATCTCCCAGGATTACTACGAGAGCGCCCAGCTGGACGGCGCTACCGGCTGGCAGCAGTTCCGCCATATCACGCTGCCCCTGCTGGCACCCTCCTTCACCGTGGTGTTCACCCTGAACATCACCGGCGGGCTGAAGGTGTTCGACATCGTCTACTCCCTCACCGGCGGCGGCCCCGGTTTTGACACCCAGGTGCTGAGCACCTACGTCTACCGCGCCTTCGGCATGGGGCAGCTGGGCAAATCCAGCGCGGCGGCGATCCTGCTGTCGCTGCTGGTGGTAACGCTCACCTTCCTGCTCAACCGATTCCTCAAATCCCGGGAGGTGGAAACCTGATGGAACGACCCTACAAAAAGTGGCTGCGCACCCTCTGTGCCAGCCTGGTGGCGCTGGTGTTCTTTGTGCCGATCTGGATGATGCTGCTGGGCTCCTTCAAGGACCAGGGCGAGGTGCTGCACCTGGACCTGAGCTTTCCCTCGCAGCTTCGCATCGACAACTACATCCATGTGCTGCAGACCGGCTCCATCCTGCGGGGCTACTGGAACAGCATCGTCATTACCACCGGCACGGTGGTGCTGATCCTCTTGTGCGGCGCGGTGACCGGCATCATCATCTCCCGGCGCAAGGGCAGAAGCGGCCGGGCGCTGTATCTGTACTATCTCTTTGGCCTCACCGCCACCATGCAGATCGTGACCACCTACTCGCTGATGATTAAGCTCAAGCTGAACGGCAGCTACCTGGGCGTGATCCTGGTGTTCACGGCCATCAACCTGCCCTTCGCGGTGATGACCTTCTCCAGCTTTGTCACCGGCGTGCCCCGGGAGATCGACGAGGCCGCCATCATCGACGGAGCCGGGCCGCTGCGGCTGATCTTCCGCATCCTGCTGCCCATTATGAAGCCGGTCACGGTGACCAACCTGATCATCGCGGCCATCGGCGTGTGGAACAACTTCCAGGTGCCACTGTACCTGATGAGCAGTTCCCGGCAAACCACCATTCCCATGACGGTGTTCAACTTCTACGGCCTGTATGCCCGCAGCTGGAACTATGTGTTCGCAGCCCTCACCATCACCATTCTGCCGGTGATGCTCTTGTATTTGTGCCTGCAAAAGTATATTGTGGAAGGGATGACGGCCGGCGCGGTGAAGGGCTGAGGCCCGCCGCCCCGGCACAAGGAACGGAGGAGCGTTATGTGGCAGAATCTGACGGAATTTGAGCGGGGGATGCTGGCGGCGCTGCAATGCCCGGAGCCGGCGGCGCCCGTGCGGGTGGAAAAGGGCGGAGAGGGCATCGAACTGCGGCGCACCCCGGAGGGCTGGCAGCTGCGCCTGGCACAGGAGGCCATGCTGGGCCGGGCCACTGTGCTGCTGGAAGAGGACCGGGACCGGCCCGCGGGCTGGGTGCGGCGGGAGAGGCCCGCCTACCCCCGGCTGGGCGCGCTGGTGGACTGCAGCCGCAACGCGGTGCCCACGCCCGCCTCACTGCGGCAGCTGCTGCGACAGCTGTGCCGCATGGGGTACAACACCGTCCAGCTGTACATGGAAGACGTGTACGAGGTGGAGGGTTACCCCTACTTCGGCCACGGGCGCGGGCGCTACACCAAAGGGGAACTGAAGGAGCTGGACGCCTTTGCCGCGCGTCTTGGCATCGAACTGGTGCCCGCCGTTCAGACGCTGGCCCACCTGGGCCAGACCCTCAAGTGGAAAGCCATGGCCCCCTTTGTGGACACCGGCGACATCCTGCTCACCGACTCGGAGGACACCGAGGCTCTGCTCAATGCCATGTTCGACACACTGGAGGAGTGCTTTTCCAGCCGGCGGGTCAACATTGGCATGGACGAGGCCCACATGCTGGGCCTGGGCCGGCACCTGGACCTGCACGGCTACGAGGACCGCACCGCTCTGATGCTGCGCCATTTTGAGCTGGTGCACCGGGTGGCGAGCGCCCACGGCTTCGCCCCTATGCTGTGGAGCGACATGTTCTTCCGCCTTGCCAGCGGCGGCGAGTACTACGCCCCCGATTGCCCGCTGGACGCCTCGGTGGCCCGGGCCATCCCCGACGACACCTCGCTGGTCTATTGGGACTACTACTCCCGGGACGAGGCGCTGTATGACAGCATGCTGGAGCGGCACAAACAGCTGTGTCCCCGCACGCTGTTTGCCGGCGGCGCCTGGAAGTGGTCCGGCTTTTCGCCCGCCAACCGGTTCAGCATGGAACTGGCGCGGCCGGCCCATGCCGCCTGCCAAAAGCAGGGCGTGCAGGAGGTGCTGATCACCCTCTGGGGCGACAACGGCGCCGAGTGCCCGCTGGGGGCGGTGCTGCCGGCGCTGCAGTTCTGGGCCGAATTGTGCTGGCAGGGGCCCGACCGCGCCCCGCAGGCCGCCGCCCGGCATTTTGCCCGCACCTGCGGCGGCAGCTGGGAGGATTTCCTGCTCTTTGACGAGCCCGCCTTCACCCCGGACAACCCCGCCCCCGGCCGCATGGCGGTGAACGCCACCAAAACGCTGCTCTACGAGGATCTGCTCACCCCGCTGTTCAGCCCGGCGCTGGACCTGGCGGGATACGAGGACCATCTGCGCCGCTGCGCCGCCCGGCTGGCCCGGGCCGGGGAAAACGCCGGGGCGTGGACGGGCCTGTTCCGCTTTTACCAGACCCTCACCGAGGCGCTGGCCTGCAAGGCGGGGGTGCAGCGCGCGCTGCGCACGGCCTGGAAGGAAGAGGACCGGGAAACGCTGGAGAGCCTCTGCCGGGAGGGCCTGCCCGCACTTTACGCCAAGGTGGACGCCTTCGCGGACGCCTTCCGGCGCAGCTGGCTGGCAAACAACAAGGCCCCGGGCCTGGACGTCTTCGATCTGCGCATCGGCGGCCAGATGGAGCGCATCAACGCCGCCCGGCGCCGGCTGGAAAGCTGGCTGCGGGGAGAGATGGACACCATCGAGGAGCTGGACATCCCCTGGCTGCCCTTTGACCCGGCCGAGACCGCGAAGGGGCATGCCGACGTGCCGGCCCCCTTCTGGCACCGCATCGCCTCGGCCACCGACATCTCCCTGATCTGATCCGGGGCGCTGCATGGTATAATGGGGGCACAGGACGCTGGACGGGGAGGAGGCCATTACCGTGAAAAAGCGCAAGTTTACCACCAGGCTGATCATTTATAGCCTGCTGCTCTTCTTTGTGATCCTGCTGGCGGTGGTGGGGGTGCTCTATTTCTGGGTGGTGCGGGATTCCCGCCGCCGCGCCCGGGATGATTTCGCCGCCATGGCCCAGCGCACCGCCGGCCAGTTCGACAACCTGGTCTACAACATGGACAAGATGACCCTGCAGATCGCCGCCAACCCCAACATCGTGGCCTGGTTCGGCGCCATCCCGGCGGACACCGGCGGCCGGTATTTCATCGAGAACCCCCTCACGGCCAACCGCATCGTGCAGCTGCTGAACTCCTACAACTTCAAGCGGGACGGCAACACCCGCATCTGCCTGTACAACGACAACGGCGACTTCGTCTACTCCGCCCGGGTGATGACCACGCTGGGCGGCATCCAGTCGTTTGTGAACGGGCCGGAATTTGCCGCCATACAGGCGTGCTTTTCCGGAGAGACCGCCTTTTCCATGCTGCGGGAACCGGGCGGGGACATCCTGAATTCCTCCGACCTGCCCAGCCCGGACTGCTTTTCCATCGTGCGCCCCATCAAGGACTACTACTACAACACCCAGAAGAACGGCTATGTGGAAGTGCAGCAGTCGGTGGAGCGGATGGACGAGATCTTCGGCAGCCTGGGCACCGCCTGCTACGCCGCCGTGTACAGCGCCGACGGGCGGATGCTCTACCAGAGCCCGGCGCTGCGGGAACAGGAAAAACCGGCCCGCGCGATGGAACAGCTGGATCCCGGCGGATACCCCCTGGGCGTGAGCCAGGTAAAGAGCAACTACGTCGCCCGCTATCAGCCCCAGGACGCATCGCTGGACATCCTGTTCTACATGGAGACCGGCGCGGTGCTGGCGCCGCTGAACAGCTTTCTCGTGCTGCTGGTGGCGGTGTTGTGCATCGTGTTTGCCGTGGCGGTGTTCAGCGAGCGGGCGCTGGTGACCCATCTTTCCCGGCCGCTGACGGCGCTGAGCCGCTCGGTGCAGGACATCAGCATCGACAACCTGCACCTGGAACTCACCGACACCGCCAAGAGCGACGAACTGGAGGCGCTCGACACCGCCTTCAACCGGGTGCTGCGCCACCTGGAGCGGGCCATCCAGCAGCGGGTGCTCTCCCAGACCAACGAGCTCAAGGCGCATCTGTTCGCTCTCCAGTCCCAGATGAACCCCCACTTCCTCTACAACACCCTGGCCATCATCAACATGGAGGCGGAGATCAACCACAACGAAAAGACGGTGCAGATCTGCCAGGCGCTCTCCAAAATGCTCAAATATTCCGCCTCCATGAATCACGGCATGGCAACCCTGCAGGAGGAGATGGACCACGCCGGCAACTACCTGGCGCTGATGAAGCAGCGCTACGAGGACGGCTTCCGGTACTCCATCCGGATGGAGCCGGCCCTGGCGGGCCAGCCGGTGTGCAAGCTGATGGTGCAGCCCATCTGTGAGAACTGCTTCAAACACGCCTTTTCCCAGCTGGAGGAGGTGTGGCGCATCGACCTGCGGGCCTTTTCGCAAAACGGCAGCTGGTTCGTCACCGTGGAGGACAACGGCTGCGGGGTCAGCGAGGAGTTTTTGCAAAAGTTCCGCCGCTTCAAGGAGACCCTCTCCCTGGAGAGCATGCAGGATCAGCTCCACTCCACCACTCTGGCGGGCTGAGCCTGGTGAACACCTGCATGCGCCTGTATCTGCTTTACAGGGATGATTTTGTGTTTACCATCGAGAATACCGGCCACGGAACGGTCGTCACGATAGGAGGGAAACTCTCGTGATCCGAACGGTCATCGCGGAGGATGGGATGCCGCTGCTGCGGGGCCTGGGACAGATGATCGAACAGATCGACCCCCGGTTCCAGGTGGTGTGCAGCGCCAGGAACGGCAAGGAGGCGCCGGAATATCTCACCCAGCACAGCGCCGATGTGCTGTTCACCGACATCAATATGCCCGTTTTGAACGGCCTTGGGCTGATCGAGCAGGCCCGCCAGCTGGACCCCCGGCTCACCAGCGTCATCATCAGCGGCTACAGCGAGTTTGAGTATGCCCGCCAGGCGATCCGCCTGGGGGTGAAAAACTATCTGCTCAAGCCCATCGACCGGGCCGAGCTGTGCCGCATTCTGGACACGGCGGCGGCGGAGATCACCCAAAACGCCTATGCCCAAAAGCGCAGCGCCCTGATCGAACTACTGTTCTGCGGCAACCCCCGCCCGGCGGAGGGCTGCGCCTGGAAACCGCTCACCGTGCTCTACCTCTGCCAGGGGGCCTACCAGGGCGGGCAGAGCGCCGACGAACTGCCCAAACCGGGGGCTTTGTCCGACGGGGTCATGTGGAACATGATCTGCCGGCAGTGGGGCTGTTCCGACTTCTGGCTGTTCTACGGCCAGCAGCCCAACGAGGCGATCTGGATCTTTGAGGAGGAGCGGCAGGTGCGTCTGGCCCAGGTGCAGGCCCTGGCGGAGGCGCGGTTCCAGGCAAAACTGCCCCTCACGGTGGCCGCGGCCGAGGGTGTGCGCCTTGCCGAACTGGCGCAGTGGACCAACCGCCTGCACCAGTGGATCGCCCAGGGGGCCGTCCTGGGGGAGAGCCGCCTGCTGCGCAGCGCGCCCTCCGCCGACACCAAAGCCCTCTCCCTGGCGGACAAAAGCGCGCTGCGGGTGGCCATTCAGAAGCAGCGCTGGGACGATTTCACCCTCCAGGTCCAGCGCATCGCCAGTCACGCCCTGGAACAGAGCGAGACCCAGGCGTCGCTGGAGCGGCTGCTCACCACCATTCTGCAGATGGTGCTGGAGGAGACGGACGCCGGCACCGACCGGGAGCCGGAGGCGGTCATCCGCGAACTGGTGGGCACCAGCGACGAACGGCAGATGCTGTTCCGCGCCTTTTTCGACTATTGCCGCGACCTGTTCCGCCATTCCGTCTTCGACGCCAGCGACAAGACCGCGCTGATGCAGTCCATCGCGGAGTACATCCAAAACCACATCTCCGAGCCGCTGTCGCTGAAGCAGCTCAGCGCCCGGTTCGGCCTGGTGGCGTCCTACCTGTCCAAGCTGTTCAAGGCTTACACGGGAATGTCGCCGGCCCAGTACATCCAATCCATCCGCATCGAGACCGCGAAACGGATGCTGGTGGAGCATCCCACGATGCTCTCCAAGGACATCGCCGAGCAGCTGGGATACTCCAGCCCGCTCTACTTTTCCAAGACCTTCTTTCGGAACGTGGGGATGTACCCCTCCGAATACCGGTCCCAGCACAAAAAGGAGTAAACCAGATGGAACGCTTTATCCTGAACGTGATCCACCGGCCGGAGATGGTGCCGGAGTACGCCGAGAAGGTGACGGGTCACGGCAAAGAGGAGAACATCAGCCGCAAGGCGCTGCTTACCGAGAGCCTGGACATCTTCAAGACCCAGCAGGC
>DWYI01000050.1 GCA_019118765.1 Candidatus Allofournierella merdavium
GCCACGCCGATGGCGTAGGCCAGTTCCACCTCACAGCGGCGGGCAAGGCCGGCCGCCACAACATTTTTGGCCACCCAGCGGGCGGCGTAGGCGGCGCTGCGGTCCACCTTGCTGGGGTCCTTGCCGCTGAACGCACCGCCGCCATGACGGGCATAGCCGCCGTAGGTATCCACGATGATCTTGCGGCCGGTCAGACCGGAGTCGCCCTGCGGGCCGCCCACCACAAAGCGCCCGGTGGGGTTGATGAAATACTTGGTATCCTCGTCCAGCAGGCCGGCGGGGATGACAGGGGCGATCACCTGTTCCATCACGTCCTTGCGCAGGGTGTCCATCTCCACATCGGGGCTGTGCTGGCTGGAGATGACCACCGCGTCCACCCGCACGGGGGTGTCGCCGTCGTACTCCACCGTGACCTGGCTCTTGCCGTCCGGCCGCAGGTAGGGCAAAAGGCCGCTCTTGCGCACCTCGGCCAGCCGCCGGGCCAGCTTGTGCGCCAGGCTGATGGGCAGGGGCATGAGCTCCGGCGTCTCGTCGCAGGCGAAGCCGAACATCATGCCCTGGTCCCCCGCGCCGCCCACGGTGTCGTTGGTGCCAAGGGCGATGTCCGGGCTCTGTTCGTCGATGTTGGTGAGCACGGCACAGGTATCGGCGTCAAAGCCGTATTTGGCGCGGGTGTAGCCGATGTCCCGGATCACCTGCCGGGCGATGGACTGGATGTCCACATAGCAGCTGGTGGTGATCTCCCCCATCACATGCACAAGGCCGGTGGAGCAGGTGGTCTCGCAGGCCACCCGGGCGCCGGGGTCCTCGGCGAGGATGGCGTCCAGCACCGCGTCGCTGATCTGGTCGCAGATCTTGTCGGGATGGCCCTCGGTGACGGATTCAGAGGTGAAGAAACGTTTTGCCATTGGGATTGCACTCCTTTTTTGTTTTTTGCTTCATTGGAAAGCAACCCGTCGGAAACAAAAACGCCCAAGGGGCCGAAAGCCGCTTGAGCGCTGAAGACGCTTATCTTTCGGTTTCCCGCAGGATTTGGCACCTTACACACTTGCAGGTTGCCGGGCTTCACAGGGCCTGTTCCCTCCGCCGCTCTTGATAAGTTGCTATTCAATTTGCAAGGCCAAGTGTATCACACCCGGCGAAGGCTGTCAAGCCGTTTTCAGCGGCGGCCGTGCAGGATGGGGCTGAGGGGCTTGTAGACCAAAAAGCACAGCAGCGCGTCCAGCAGGCCCTTGGCCAGGGTGAAGGGCATGTTGAAGATGATCAGGCAGCCCAGCAGGCTGCCCACGTTGGGGTTGATGGCCTGGTAGGCGGCGATGATGGCGTCCATACCGCCAAAGGCCGCCGCGTAGACCGGGTAGCTGAAGAAGAAGTTGATGGGCACGCTGGCCACGGCCATGGCCACAGCGCCGACCAGGGCGGCAATGACCGCCATTTTGCGGGTCTTGTTGTATTTATAGATAAAGCCGGCCACCCCGGTGAACACAGCGCCCATCAAAAAGTTGCACACCTCGCCGATGCCCAGGGTGGAGCCGTGGAAGATGGCGGCCAGGATATTCTTTATCAGGCACACCACCACGCCGGAGACCGGCCCCAGGCTGAAGGCGGCCAGCAGCGCCGGCAGTTCGGAGACGTCCATCTTCACAAAGCTGGGGATGAGCATGGGCAGCGGAAAGTCGAACATCATGAGCACGCAGCCCACGGCGCTGAGCATGGCGGTGACCACCAGGGCCCGCAGGCGGATCGGACGAACGTTTGCCTTGGTTTCCATAACAGTTCCCTCCCGGCCGGCAATGCCGGCCTTTTCAAAAAATTTTTTTCGAAAGCCGGCAACAGTTTGAACCGGGAGAGCCTGCCCCTTGCCGCAAAACAAAACGCCCCGCCGGCACACGGCCAGCAGGGCGAACGCAAGCAGATACGGGGCAGCTTCCGTTTCTCTCATCCGGACTATACCGTCGGCCCCGGAATCTCACCGGGTCAGCACCCTTGCGGGTGGTCGCGGGCTGTACCGCCGGTGGGGAATCGCACCCCGCCCTGAAACAGACTTTCTACCCTCATTATAGCGCGGCTTCGTCGTTTTGCAAGAGGGCAAGGCAAATTTTCTGTGCTGAACGCATATTTTTTTGTATGAGGCGCGGATGGGCGCCCGCCGGCTTTGCCAAATCCCCGGGGAGCGTGGTATAATATGCTCGATTTTCCTCCATTCCAACCGAAAAGGATGTTGAGTATGCTGGGTGTATTTACGACCTATTATGCCGAGAATCCCGGCGCGCTGGTGCAGCTGGCTGTCTGCGCCGCGCTTTTCATCGCCTGCTACCTTGTCAGCCGGCTGGTGCGCTACAAAGTCGCGCCCTGGCTGGTGAGCAAGGCCGAACGGCGCACCAAAAAAGTCCTGTTCATCTTTGTGCGCGGGTTTTCCAAGCCCCTGCCGGTGCTGGTGTGGTCGGTGGGCCTCTACTTCGCCCTGCTGGCACTGCCCCTGCCGCCCGCGTACAGCGCCTGGCTGCGCCCCTGGCTGGGCAAGCTGCTGAACATCGACCTGATCTCCCTGCTGGCCTGGGGCCTGGTGGGTTCCAGCGACATCGGCCCGCTGATGGTGCAGCGGGTGCAGGGCGGGCTGGCCCTGGAACTGGATCAGACCGTGACCAGTTTCATCAACCGGCTGCTGAAGGGCGTGGTGCTGGTGTTCGCGGTACTGATGGTGCTGGAGGAACTGGGCGCGCCGGTGGCCAGCCTCATCACCAGCCTGGGCATCGTGAGCCTGACCCTGAGCCTTGCCGCCAAGGACTACGCCACCAACTTTTTGGGCGGCGTGATGGTGATCTTTGAAAAGCCCTTTTCCATCGGCGACTGGATCAGCACCAGCGCCGGCGAGGGCGAGGTGGAGGACATCGCTTTCCGCTCCACCCGCATCCGCACCATCGACAACGCCCAGCTGATCGTGCCCAACAGCATCCTCATCAACGACGCCCTCACCAATTACAGCCGCATCCACAAGCGGCTGGCGAAGTTCACCCTGGGGGTGACCTACGACGCCACCCGCGCCCAGCTGGAGGCACTGATGGAATCCATCCGGGCCATGCTCGCCGCCCGGGAGGATATTTGGCCGGACAGCGTGCGGGTGCGGTTCACCGGCTTTGGCGACTCCAGCCTGAACATCCTGGTGCAGTACTACGCCAAGACCGGCGCGCTGGCGGATTTTCTGGCCATTCAGGAACAGGTCGATCTTGACCTGATGGGCCTGATGGAGCAGGCCGGCTGCCAGTTCGCCTTCCCCAGCGTGAGCGTTTACCGGGAAAAGTGAGCCATCTTTCCCCTGCCCCGGCCCTGCGGCCGGGGATTTTTTTGCCCCGCCGGCAAAAAAATGCGGCGCAGCGCTTTTCACCCTTGTCGGACTGTGCTATAATAAGCTGGATTTCTTTACCCAGATTCACAATCAAAGGAGGGGCAATCCATGGCGCAGACCATCTTAGTGGTGGACTTCGGCGGTCAGTACAACCAGCTGATCGCCCGCCGCGTGCGCGAAAGCTGCGTGTATTCCGAGATCGTATCCTACAAAAAGGCCCTTGAGGCCATCCGCGAGAAAAAGCCCGCGGGCATCATCCTCACCGGCGGGCCCAACAGCGTCTACCTGCCGGACTCCCCCACCATCGGCAAGGAACTGTTTGAGATGGGCATCCCGGTGCTGGGCATCTGCTACGGCGCCCAGCTGATGACTCATGTGCTGGGCGGCAAGGTGAGCCGCGCGCCGGAACGGGAGTACGGCAAGACCGAGGTGATGGTGAGCACCGGCTCCAAGCTGTTTGAGGGAGTGAGCACCCGCACCATCTGCTGGATGAGCCACAACGACTACATCGAGGCCCCCGCGCCGGGCTTTGTCGTCTCGGCCCACACCGCCAACTGCCCGGTGGCCGCCGCCGAGGACGTGAGCCGGGGGCTGTACCTGGTGCAGTTCCACCCGGAGGTGCTGCACACCCAGCAGGGCACGCTGATGCTCTCGAACTTTGTGCACAAGGTCTGCGGCTGCGGCAGCGACTGGAAGATGGATTCCTTCGTGGAGGACACAGTGGCCGCCCTGCGGGCCAAGATCGGCGGCGGTAAGGTGCTGTGCGCGCTGTCCGGCGGGGTGGACTCGTCGGTGGCGGCGGTGCTGCTGGCCAAGGCGGTGGGCAAACAGCTCACCTGCGTCTTTGTGGACCACGGCCTGCTGCGCAAGGACGAGGGCGACCAGGTGGCGGCGGTGTTCGGCCCCGAAGGTCCCTACGACCTGAACTTCATCCGGGTGAACGCCCAGCAGCGGTTCTACGACAAGCTGGAGGGCGTGGAAGAACCGGAGAAAAAGCGCAAGATCATCGGCGAGGAGTTCATCCGCGTGTTTGAGGAAGAGGCCAAAAAGATCGGCACGGTGGACTTCCTGGTGCAGGGCACCATCTACCCCGACGTGGTGGAGAGCGGCCTCGGCGGCGAGAGCGCCGTCATCAAGAGCCATCACAATGTGGGCGGTCTGCCCGACCATGTGGATTTCAAGGAGATCGTGGAGCCCCTGCGGGACCTGTTCAAGGACGAGGTGCGCCAGGCCGGGCGGGAGCTGGGCATCCCGGAGTATCTGGTGGCCCGGCAGCCCTTCCCCGGCCCGGGGCTGGCCATCCGCATCATCGGCGCGGTGACGCCGGAAAAGGTGAAGATCGTGCAGGAGGCGGACGCCATCTACCGCGAGGAGGTGGAGGCCGCCGGGGCCCACAAGACGCTGGGCCAGTACTTCGCGGCGCTGACCAACATGCGCAGCGTGGGCGTGATGGGCGACGAGCGCACCTATGACTACGCCATCGCCCTGCGGGCGGTGAACACCGCCGACTTCATGACCGCCGAGGCCGCCGCCCTGCCCTGGGAGGTACTGGCCAAGGCCACAAGCCGCATCGTAAACGAGGTGCCCCATGTGAACCGGGTGCTCTACGACTGCACCGGCAAGCCCCCCGCAACGGTGGAATTCGAGTAATTAACCGAACCCCGGAAACCCGCATAAACACTGGGTTTTCGGGGTCTTCTTATATCCCGAAGTACACGAAAAGTACACGAAAGTACATTTCAGCCTATGCGCACAGAGCGTTCAGCTGCTCCATAATCTGCACATTCTTGTGCGGATACAGGTGGGCATAGATCTCAAGAGTCGTTTCAATGTTTTCATGCCCCAGCCGTTCGCTGATGTACAAAACGGAGACGCCAAGCTCAATCAGTAAGCTGGCGTGGCTGTGCCTGAGATCATGCACGCGGATTTTCTTTGCACCGCTTAGCTGACAACCTCTCTCCATCTCATGATATAAAAAGCTTTTCGTCACATCGAAAAGCCTGTCCCCCTCCTCATAATCTACAAGTCTGCTGGCGTAATCTTGTACCAGGTCGCAGACATGGGTGGGAAGGCTGATTCTTCGATTGCTTTTTTGTGTCTTGGGCTCTAAAATCAAATCTTCACGGTCTAATCGAGCGTAGTTTTTGTTAATTTCAACTGCCTGTCCCTCAAAGTCGAAATCCTCCAGCGTCAGCGCCATCATTTCACCGGAGCGCATACCGCTCCAGTATAGCAGGTTAAAGATTGTCTTTGAGATGATCTTGTCGCTGATGGATTCTTCAAATACCTTGAATTCATCCAGCGTCCAGAACTTCATCTTGTCAGCTTTGCTTTTTCCCATGGAGCCGCATACTTTCGCCGGGTTTTCTGCCAGGCCATAATACTTGCATGCAAAATTGAACAGGGCGGACAGTTGATTGTTGATGGATTTCAGATAGGTCTTTTTATAGTGAGCCGGATCAGACAGCATGACAGTCTGCCATTGGCGGACCGTAGTGGCTGTAATCTTATTCAGCTTCATCTCCCCAAAGTATGGGATGATGTGTTTCCGGAACATGTTTTCCTTTCCCGGATATGTGGTTGGCTTCAGGCGAACCTTACAGTCCGCAAGATAGATCTCCGCAAAGTGGCGGAATTTCATATCCACCGTTCCGCTGTACTTGTTCAGGAAGTCCAGCTCCCACTCCTTCGCTTCGCGCTGGAGCTTAAAACCCATCTTTTTCTTTTGTTTGCTTTTTCCCGTCCAGTCCTTATATACGAACTTGCAGTACCAAAGCCCGGTCTTTTCGTCTTTGTAGGTCGGCAATATCTTTCACCTCTTTTCTTCTAAAAGATAGTCGTGATGATATGCCGCTTCTGAAATCACAGGTATGTATTTTCATAGAAGTATTTGGCGGAGACTTTTCCCGCCACGGTAATCTTCCCGGCTTTGTTTAACTCATCATTGAGCTTCCGAATGATCCGGTATGCTGTACTTCTGGATACATTCAGGATTTCAGCAACATCCGTTGCCGTCAGGAATTTCCGTTCCGGATAGCTGTGTACCGACTTCATACAATCCGCCATTTGAACCTCCTTTCTGGCGGTACACACCGGCAGCGGCACCCTCACGACATTTTCATTATACTACTCTTGTTGGAGAATCCCTTCCAGTTCTGTACCGCCTGATTTATCGTTATTTGTTTTCAAAATAAAAGCGCCTTTCCCCAAGCCATTTCCTGCGCCCGTTTCAGCCGCGTATTTTCAGGCCGCGCTGTGCGTTGTTTCATCTGTGGGCACGCTCATATCGTGGCATACTGTCCGCAGAACCTGTATAACTCATGGGAAAAGGCTATTCTTTTTTCAAGGTACAACAAAGAGCTCGCTTTCCTGCTTGCCCTTTCACTAATAAACATGCTTGTCCCTTCTGTTTTTCTGCAAACAAGTTTGATGTTCTATATTTAGTGTCTCTTTCCTTGACAAAATCAATATATGGTAGTATAATGCCTTTGTAATTGATTTTTTGTGCGTATCCGAAAGGATATGAAGTGGGATTCCCCACATTGCACACGTTGTTATTTGTTTGTAAGCAGTCAGTAGTATTC
>DWYI01000051.1 GCA_019118765.1 Candidatus Allofournierella merdavium
AAAAATCCTTGTCCATGAGGCGGTCAAGAACGAGGACGGAAGCCGGGAACAGGAGGTAGAAATCTTCTACCGCTTCATCGGCAAAATTGATTGAATGACACCAATATCTTTAAGTATGTGATACCGGCGAGACCTTGCCGGACATCCGCCAGTCCAAAGGGCTGGCCATGCTTTACCATGTAACGCTGGACGAGCTGGTGGAATACGACTTTGACGAGCGGCAGGCCCAGGAGATGATCGACAGCGTGAGTGAAAAGGCCCAGTCCCGGGTGGACTGGAACAAGGTGTGGAGCAAGAAGTACCCGGTGCTGGCCAGCTACCAGCAGACGGTGCGCACCGAGGACTATGCCCCGGCGCTGCGGCAGCTGCTGGCCCGCCTGCGGGCGGACTACGGCTACAGCGAGACCGATGCTTTGCTGATGCTCAAGGACATTCTGACCCGGGTGTGGCAGGGCCGCATTTGAAAGGAGAACAAATGGACTATTCCAAAGAACAGCTGACCGAGGCCCGCCGCCAGATCGACTCCACCGTGCACAAGCTGCGCCAGACGGTGCTCACGCTGGAGGCCAAGGACGACCCGGCCCGTTACAAATCCCAACTCACCCTGGCGCGGCGGCGCATCGAAGCCTTTTGCCTTGCCGGAGAACTCATCGGTCGGGAACTGGACAAGCTGGAACAGACCGCGCCCGGCAAATGAACGCCGGGCGCTTTTTCACAACTTGAGCGCCGTTCAGAAAAATCTGCCCGGCGCTTGAATTTGCCTCTCTTGGCGCGGGGCGGGGCGTGGGGTACAATAAAGGCAGAAACAGCGCGCGCGGGCTGAAGCGAAAGGAGAAACGCATATGGAACAGGCCAACACATTAAAAATGGGCGCCACCATCGCCGCGCTGCGCAAAGCCCGGGGGCTGACCCAGGAGCAGCTGGCGGCGCTGGTGGGGGTGAGCGGCCCGGCGGTGAGCAAGTGGGAGACCGACGCCTCCTGCCCGGACATCGCCCTGCTGTGCCCCCTGGCCCGGGCGCTGGACACCACGGTGGACGCCCTTTTGCAGTTTGAAGCCACCCTGACCGACGCGGAGGCGACCCGGCAGATCAACGCCCTGATGGAGGAGGTGCCCCAAAAGGGAGCGGATGCCGCCGAAGAGGCACTGCGCCGGCTGGTGCGGCGCTGGCCCGGCTGCACCGCCCTGCAGTTCAACGCGGCGGTGGTGTGCGACGGTTTTGAAATGTTCTTTCCCGACGCGCCGGCGGAGCAAAAGGCCGGCTGGCGCGCCTTCAAGCGGGAACTGCTGGAGCGGGTGCGCGCCTCGGGCGCGGCGTCCTACTGGCAGGCGGCCACCATCCAGCTGGCCAGTCTGGCGCTGGTGGAGGAGGAGACCGACCGGGCTCAGGCCCTGCTGGACGAACTTCCCCAGCACCCGGGGGACGCCACCACGGTGCGGGTGCTGCTGCTGCGCAAACAGGGGCGGGAGGAAGAAGCCCAAAAGCTGCTCCAGACCCAGCTTTACACCGCGGCCAGCAAGGCGATGTCCCTCCTGGCCATGCTGCTGGGCAGCGATGTGGAGCCCCGCCGCCGGCAAAAGCTGCTGGAAGCCTACCGGGCGGTGGCCGGCACCTTCGGTTTTCCGGACATGAGCGAGGGGCTGCTGATGGAGCAGCACCGCAAAGCCGGCGAGTGGGACGAGGCCGCGCGGCACTTTTCCCTCTATGTGGACCAGCTTCTCTCCCCCCTGCCCCGGCCCGATGCGGACCTCTTCGCCCCGGCGCTGGACTGCGAACAGAAGCCCGGCGACGCCTTCCCCGCCGGGATGCGCCGCCTGCTGCTGGACGGCATCCGCCGGGAGATGCGGGAGGACTTGCACCGGGAGACGGGCGAGCCGGAACTGTGGGAGCACCCCGTCTTTGCCGCCGCCCTAAAAAAGCTGGAAGCGGGCGTGTGAACCGCCCCGCGCCCTTGAACGAAACGAGCGCCCCTTTGGGCGCTCGTTTCGTTTGTCTGCGGGGTTTCTTGAAGGGGGCCGCCCCCTTTGCTATAATAGAAGAAAAAGCGCCGAACCGGTCGAACCGGGCGGCGCGGGCGGAAAAGGGAGGTCCCGGAGGGATGATCGATCTCAACTCAACACTGTTTTTCAAGGGTTCCTTCGAGGTGGGCGCCCGCCGGGAGGCCAGCGATCTGCTCTGGGCGCTGGTGCTGAAGGTCCGCGCCTGGATGGTGCCCAAGTGGCGGCGGCGGGGAGAGACGATCCCCGACCGGCTGCCCCTGTGGTCCGCCTGGAAGCAGGGCCGGCACTTCTCCTCGGAGAATGAACTGGTCCACTTCAAATCGGTGTACCACCGCCGGGAGGACGGCCTGGAATTCTGGGCCTGCCAGATCATCGAGACCGAGGCGCCGGGGGACGGCTGCGCTCCCCGGGACTGGGCCACCGAGATCGGGTTCCAGCAGCGGGAGGACGGCCGCGCCCAGATCAGCATCGTGATCTATTACAGCGACCGACCCGGCTTCATCGGCCCCTGCCAGGCGCCGCCCCAGCCCTCGCTGCCGCGGCTCATCCGCCTGTTCTGCCGGGACGAGGCCCTGGCCTGCACGGTGGACGGCCACCCCCTCGAACTGCGGCCCGTCCGCCTGGCGCCGGGGGATTTCCCCGCCTTCTGGAAGCTGGTGTCCGACCCGGCGCGGGAGGTGCCGGTGGTGTACATCAGCCCCGGTGTGCCGGAACAACCGGACGCCGCGCCGGTCAACCTGCTGGACCCCCAGCGGCTCACCGACCTGCTGGGCCCCAACGCGCTGGTCTTTTACGCCGACGACCGGGAGTTCTCCCAGGAGATGCAGCTGATGTGCCCCCAGCCGGACTGCGCCTGCTACACCGGCCAGGTGCGGGTGTATGCGGCGCACCCCCACATGGAAAAGCCGGAGGACGCCTGCCGCCACCGGCTGATCGGCATGCGGGCGCTGAAGGAGGACCCGGAAGCCATATACGCCATGCTCCGCCGGGCGCTGGCCCAGGACGTGCACTTTTACGAGCGGATGTTCCGGATGGAAAACTGCCGGGAGATGAACGAGCGGGCGCGGGCGCGTCAGCGCCAGCAGGAGTACCGGGCCCAGGTGGAAAACGAACTGCTGGAGAGCGCGGTGGAAAAGGAGCAGCAGCTGCAGCAGCAGCTGGAGCAGATGGACGCGGAGCGGTTCACCTGGGCGCTGCGCAAGGAGGAACTGCAGGAGCGCATCGGCGAACTGGAGAGCGACGTGCACCGGGCGGAGGCCCTGGCGGACAGCTACCGGGAGGCCGCGGTGCTCTCCCACGAGCGCGAGGCCGCGCTGGACAATGTGCGCCGCATCGCCGCGTATCCCGAGAGCCCCCGGCAGATCGTGGACTATTTCCTGCTGCATTTCGGCGACCGGCTGGCCTTCACCCGCCGGGGCCTGGCCTCGCTGGACCGGTGCACCACCGCCCCGGCGGTGCTGTGGGACGCCCTGTACCAGATGGTCACCACCCTTTTCCAGCTGTACGAGGACGAGGAGGAAGTGATGGTGGACCGGGCGTTCAACAGCTGCTCCAACCTGCGGCTGGCCCGGGGCGAGGGCACCATGACCCGCAAAAACGCCGGCCTGATGCGCAATTACAGCGACACCTACGAGGGCCGCGTCATCGACATCCAGGCCCACATCAAGACCGCCGAGGTGCGGCCGGGCAGCCCCAAGTTCCTGCGGATCTACTTCTGCTACGACCCCGCTTTGCACAAGATCATCGTGGGCTCCTGCGGTGAACACCTGGAGAACCACACCTCACAGAAGATACACTGAACGCCAAAAAACGAACAGGAGGGCAAGCAGTATGCGCAAAAATTTCGGAGCAAAACCCTGGACCTATCCCCAGCCGGTGTTCATCCTGGCCGCCTGGGGCGAGGATGGTGTGCCCAACGCCATGAACGCCGCCTGGGGCGGCATCAGCGACGACAGGGAACTTTCCCTGTGCATCAGCCCGGGGCACAAGACCACCGCCGACATCCTGGCCCGCAAGGCCTTCACCGTGAGCATGGCCACCGCCGGCCAGATGGCCGCCTGCGACTATGTGGGCATCGTCTCGGGCAACGAGGTGAAAAACAAGCTGGAAAAGGCGGGCTGGCACGTCACCCCCTCCTCCTTTGTGGACGCGCCCCTCATCGACGAACTGCCCATGGCGGTGGAGTGCCGCCTGGTGAGTTACGACCCGGAGAGCTGCCGCCTGGTGGGCGAGATCGTGAACGTGAGCGCCGACGAGGCGGTGCTGGACGCGGACGGCCGCATCGACCCGGCCCGGCTGCGGCCCATCACCTTCGACCCGGTGCACAACGTCTACCGCGCTCTGGGCGAGACCGTGGGCCGCGCCTTTCACGACGGCGGGCAGCTGAAATGAGTTCTGTCCCGGTATAGCAGACAACCCTCCCGCCATACCTTTATGGCAGGGAGGGTTGTTTTATGTTTGGGGTATTTTTCAGCTTTATCGCGTCGCACATCCTGTATCTGGCGCTGCACCTGGAGACGGGCAGTTTTCCCCGTCCGCTGACGCCGCGGCAGGAGGTGGAGGCCTTCGCCGCCTTCAAGGCAGGAGACATGGCGGCCCGGGACCGGATCATCCGCCACAACCTGCGGCTGGTGGCCCATGTGGTGAAGAAATACTACGCCCTGCCCGGCGACGCCGACGACCTCATCAGCATCGGCACCATCGGGCTGATCAAGGCGGTCAACAGCTTCGACAACACCAAGCAGGCCCGCTTTTCCACCTACGCGTCCCGCTGCATCGACAACGAGGTGCGCATGAGTTTCCGCAAACAGAAAAAGGCCCCCGCCACGGTGAGCATGAACGAGCCCATCGAGGCGGGCAAGGACGGCAGCGCCCTGACGGTGATCGACGTGGTGCCGGACGACTTCATTCTGGACGAGGACTGCGAGCGCCGGGACGAGACCGCCCGTCTGCGGCAGCTGGTGGACGGCCTGTCCGGCCGGCAGCGGCAGGTGGTGCTGCTGCGCTACGGCCTCTCGGGCCAGCCCCCCATGACCCAGCAGGAGGTGGCGGACATTTTGGGCATCAGCCGCAGCTACATCAGCCGCATCGAAAAGGCGGCGGTGCTCTCGCTGCGCCAGTCGCTGCTGGAGCAGGAAACGTGAAGCGAGCAGCGCCCCCGCCGGTTTATGGCAGGGGCGCTGCTCGCTTCGTGAATTCACAGGTTCACCGCGTTGACAGTCCTTCCCGCCAGAAAACTGCGCAGGTTCTCCACCGCCGTGTCCATCAGGCGCTGGCGGGACGCCTTGGCCCCCCAGGCCATGTGGGGGGTGAGGATGCAGTTGGGCGCGGCCAGCAGCGGGTTGTCCGCCCGGATAGGCTCGGCGCTCACCACGTCCAGCGCGGCCCCCGCCACCCGGCCGGCGGCCAGGGCGGCGGCCAGGTCCGCCTCGTTCACCAGCGGGCCCCGGGCGGTGTTCAACAGCAGCACGCCCGGCTTCATGGCCGCCAGCGCCGCCGCGTCGATCATGCCGGCGTTTTGGGCGGTGAGGGGGCAGTGCAGGCTGACCACGTCCGCCGCGGCGAAGAGCTCCGCCAGGGGCACCGCCGTGACGCCTCCCTCCAGCGGGCCGGGCTCGAGATGGGGCCCGAAGGCCAGCACCTCCATGCCGAAGGCCCGGCCGATGCGCCCCACCGCCCGGCCGATGCGCCCGTAACCCACCACCCCCAGGGTGAGCCCCGCCAACTCCCGCTGGGGGCTGTTCCAATAACTGAAATCCGGCTGGCGGCTCCACTCGCCGGCGTGCACCGCCCGGCTGTGGTCCCCCACCTGGTGACACAGTTCCAGCAGCAGCGCAAAGGTGAACTGAGCCACCGCCTCGGTGCCGTAGTCCGGCACATTGCACACCGGGATGCCCCGGGCCGCCGCGGCCGCGGTGTCCACCACGTTGTAGCCGGTGGCCAGCACCCCGATGTAGCGCAGCCGGGGGCAGGCCTCCAGCGTGGCGGCGGTGACGGGCGTCTTGTTCACCAGCACCGCGTCGGCCTCCCGCATGCGGGGCAGGATCAGCTCCGGCGGGGTGCGGTCGTAACAGACAAACTCCCCCAGCGCCTCAAACCCCCGCCAGCTCAAATCCCCCGGATTGAGGGCACGGCCATCCATCGCCACGATCTTCATTCGCTCTCTCCCTTCGCCGGCGCGGTCCGCCCCGGCCTTTTTCCCTATTGTAGCACAAAGCCCACCGGGGAAAAAGGGCGCTTTTCCATCGACCGGCCCGCCTGCGCAGACGGCGCATTGACAAAAATAGTACTATATAGTATAATCCTCACAAGAATATTTTTTATTTGCCGCCCTTTCGGCGGCAGCACACAGGAGGGCAGCATGATCACACAACAGGGTGGATTTTTGATCACCCGGATCAAACAGGTGGGCGGGCGGGTCTTTGAGCGCATCCTCAGCGAGAAAAACATCGACGCCTTCAACGGCCCTCAAGGCCGCATCCTCTATGTACTCTGGCAGGAGGACGGCATCCCCATCCGGCAGCTTTCCCGCAAGACGGGGCTTGCCACCACCACCCTCACCGGCATGCTGGACCGGATGGAGGCCGCCCGCCTCATCCGCCGCGACCGGG
This sequence comes from Candidatus Allofournierella merdavium, assembly GCA_019118765.1. Classification (GTDB taxonomy): domain Bacteria; phylum Bacillota; class Clostridia; order Oscillospirales; family Ruminococcaceae; genus Allofournierella_A; species Allofournierella_A merdavium. Next base: position 6,611 of record DWYI01000051.1, read on the forward strand.
GGGATGCCGACCGACGCAAGGTGCGCATTTTTCTGACGGCGGAGGCGAAAGGTCTGGAACCGGAATACCGGGCGGTCACTGAGGAGATGAGCCGCATCTACTACAAGGGCTTTTCTTCGGCGGAGGTCGAGCAGTTTGAGGGCTATCTTGCCCGCGTCCTGCGCAACGTGGAGGACGCGCTTTTATGAGCATCTGCATCAAGGACGCCATCCAAAACCTGAATCTCGTCATTGGCTGCACGGTGGGCTGCTCCTATTGCTACGCCCGGAACAACGCGGCCCGCTATCACATGACCGCCGACTTTACCCGGCCGGAATTCTTCGAGGGAAAACTGCGCCTTATGGAGAAAAAGCGCCCGCAGAATTTTCTGCTCACCGGCATGAGCGACCTGGCGGACTGGCAGCCCCAGTGGCGGGAGGCGGTGTTTGCAAAGATGCGCCAAAACCCGCAGCATCAGTTCCTTTTTTTGACCAAGCGGCCCGACCTGCTGGACATTGAGACCCACCTGGAAAACGCCTGGTTCGGGGTGACGGTCACCCGGCGGGCGGACCTCTGGCGCATCGACGCGCTGCGGCGGAAGGTGCGGGCAAGCCACTATCATGTCACCTTCGAACCCCTGTTTGACGACCCTGGCCCGATGGATCTGCACGGCATTCATTGGGTGGTCATCGGCACTATGACGGGCAGGCAGCGCCGGAAGGTCTTCACCCGGCCCGCCTGGGCCCATGCCCTGACCGGGCAGGCCCGCGCCCTGGACATTCCTGTTTTCATGAAGGAGGAGCTCGTCCCCATCCTGGGCGAGGAAAATATGACACAGCAGTTGCCCCAGGCATTTACAGCGGTATTGGAGGCGCAGAAAACATGGCACAGATGAAATGGGACGACCTTGTTCTGGGCGATGTGGAGACCCGGAATATCATGACCCGCTCCAGCCTGCCGGTGGGCGGCTACTCGGTGAACCCCTATGTGGGCTGCACCCACGCCTGCAAATACTGCTACGCTTCCTTCATGAAGCGGTTCACCGGGCACACCGAGGCGTGGGGCACCTTTCTGGACGTGAAGCACTGGCCCGAAATAAAAGACCCGCAAAAATACGCCGGCCAGCGCGTGGTCATCGGCTCGGTGACCGATGGCTACCTTCCTCAGGAGGAGACCTTTTGCAACACCCGCAGGCTGCTGGAACAGCTGCGGGGCAGCGGCGCGGAGATCCTGATCTGCACCAAGTCCGACCTGGTGCTGCGGGACATCGACCTGCTGCGGCAGTTGGGCCGGGTGACGGTGTCCTGGTCTGTCAACACACTGGACGAAAGCTTCCGGGCGGATATGGACCGGGCCGTGAGCATCGAGCGGCGGCTTCGGGCCATGAAGCAGGTCTACGACGCGGGCATCCGCACGGTATGCTTCGTGGCCCCGGTGTTTCCCGGGCTGACAGATTTTGAGGCCATCTTCCGGCGGGTGAAGGACCAGTGCGATCTGTTCTGGCTGGAAAACCTCAACCTCCGGGGCGGCTTTCGCCAGACCATCCTGGACTACATCGCCGAAAAGCACCCCGACCTTGTGCCCCTTTACGACGCCATCTACAAAAAACGCGACCGCAGCTATTTCCGGGCGCTGGAAAAGCGTGCCGCGGCCATGGCCCAGGCGAACGGCTGCCCCTTTGTGGACAATGAGATGCCCTATGGCCGGGTGCCCCAGGGCCACCCGGTGGTGGTGGATTACTTCTACCACGAGGAGGTGCGTGGCACGGAAAACACCGGCCGTAGAAATACAAAAAGTAATACTTTGTAGTAATATACAACTTATGCTCTGTTCACAGCGCAAAGAGGAGCCCCCGGCCAAAGCCGGGGGCTCCTCTTTGCTTTTGTCAGGGCAGTGGCAGTTCCTCGCCGTTGAGGGTCACCTTTGCCACCTGGGTCAGATCGATCACCTTGTCGAAGATGCAGCGATAGACGATCTCCTCGTCGCCGGCGGTGACGCTGGCGCTGCTGGAGGGCACCTCGGTGCCGTCCGCCAGGAACACCCGCAACTCGGCGCTCTCACTCTCGGCGGTCATCTCGCCGGAGCCGGTGGCGGTGACGGCGATGGGCGACACCTGCACCCGGGTGACGCGCCAGGGGTTCATATCCCGGTCACAGGGGATCACCAGCGACTCGCTGGCGTCCTCCAGGCGGAAGGTGGTGGCCCAACGCCCCTCGATCAGATGATCGTAGGTCTCGGTCTCCAGCTGCAGGGTCAGCTGTGCCGGGTCGGCGTCCTCCGGCGGGATGAGCACATACTCCACCAGGTCGTTGTAGTTGCGGAACGTGCCCATCTCGTGCTCCTGGCCCAGTTCCATCTCCAGTTCGGTGCAGGGCACTTCCTTGCCCTCGCCGTCTTTGAGGGAGAACCCCAGCCGGTTCACCTGCCCCATGCCGCCCAGCTGGTTCACCTGGATGTGGATCTGGCCGTCCACCACGCCGGCGGCGTTCACGGTGGCCCAGTCCACCCCGGGCAGGGCCAGCGGCTCGCTCCAGCCGATGAGGGTGGCAATCTTGCCGGTATCCAGCAGGTCGCAGTAGCGCTCCATCTCGGGGCCGGTGGCGCTCCAGGCTTTGGTGGGAACGGTGTACTGCACCGGTGCCTGCCCGGTGAGCTGCCGCACCTGCTCCATCGTGTAGCCCAGGTCCACCGGGTCGTTCCAGTTGTGGCCGGAGGTGATGCTGGTGGTGCTCACGGTGATCTTTTTGCCCGCCAGCTGCTGATTGCCGTCCGCCGTGAGGCGCAGGATGGCGGTGCCGGTGGCCTCGTCATAGTCCACCACCTCGCCCTGGGTGAAGATGGCCCCGCTCACGTCGGCGGTGTACATCTCGGTGTCCGGGCCGATGCGGCCCTGGCCGGCGGTGTCCCGCAGGGCGATGTAGACCGCGGCGGCCTGGCCGTCGCTCAGGGCGGCCAGCACCTCCATGCGCACGCCCTCGTCCTCGCTGGTCTGGTTCACCGGCTGCAGCAGGCGCAGGGTCTCCTCGCTGAGCATGGCCAGCCGCTGCTGCAGTTCGGGCGCCGCGGCCAGTACGCCGCCCCCCAGACACAAAACCAGGGCAAAGGCCGCCGCCAGCGCCAGTGCCCGGCGCAGCGGGCGCATCCGGCGGGCCGGGCGTGCCACCTCCACCGTGGGGCGGCACTGGGCGAGGATAGCCTGCTTTTGGGCAGCGTCCATCCGGACGCTGCCCAGGCCGCTGTCGACAGCGGCCCGGACGGTCTCGTCACAGATCTTCATCGGACCCACCCTCCAATCGTTTTTTCAGGATATCCCGCGCGCGGCGCAGGCGGATGCTCACCGTGGACTGGGGCGCGCCCAGCACGGCGGCGATCTCGCCCACCTTCAGCTGCTGGTAGTAGTGCAGCAGGATGACCTCTTTGTACTTTGGCTTCAGGGCCATGATCTCCTGGAACAGACGGCCCTGGCCGTCCTTCGGCGCTTCGGCGCCGGGCAGTTCGGGGTACTGTTCCACCAGATTGACCTTGCGTTTCCAGGCGCTGCGCAGATAGTCCTTGCAGACGTTCACCGTGATGCGCATCACCCACGCCTTTTCCGCCGCCGGGTTCTCGATGGGGCGCCATGCGCGGTAGATCTTGATGAAAGCGTCCTGCACGGCGTCCTGCGCCAGGTGGGTATCCCCCAGGTACATACAGCTCATGCGCAACATGCCGGTGCCGTACAGGTCCACCAGCCGCTCCATTTCAGCGCTTTCGCACAGCTGCTGCTCGCTCATCCTCTCACATCCCCCACAGCGCGGGCCGTCACGGGAGACTACACCCCTGTAACGGCCCGGCACCCCGAAAATATTTCAACTTTGCGCCATTTGCGTCAGATTTTCGTAAACTTTTGGTTACAATTCGGATACAGCTCCGTTACCGGCTCACACCAGTTCCAGGCGCCCGTCCACCGCGTCCAGGGTGACGGCGCTGCCCAGGGTGCCCGCCACGAACCGCTCGGCCAGCGGATCTTCCACCCGCTTGCGGATGGTGCGCCGCAGGTCCCGGGCGCCGTATTTGGAGCCGGCCTCCGCCACCAGCGCCTTGCAGGCGGCGGGGGTGTAGGTGAAGGCGACGCCCTTCTCCTCCAGGGGCTTGACATACTCGTCCAGCACCAGGGCGGCGATGCGCTCCAGGCTTTCCTCCGAGAGGGGCTTGAAGACGATCACCTCGTCCACCCGGCCCAGGAACTCCGGCCGCAGAAACTCGCCCAGGGCCTTCATGACCTTGTTCTGGTTGATCTGTTCGGCGGTCTTGGCAAAGCCGGTCTCGCCGGTCTTCTCGGTGCTGCCGGCGTTGCTGGTCATGCAGATGACGGTGTTCTCAAAGTTCACCGTGCGGCCCTGGCTGTCGGTGATGCGGCCCTCGTCCAAAATCTGCAACAGGATGTTCAGCACATCCGGGTGGGCCTTCTCGATCTCGTCGAAGAGCACCACGCTGTAGGGCCGGCGGCGCACCTGCTCGGTGAGCTGGCCCGCCTCGTCGTGGCCCACATAGCCCGGAGGGGCGCCGATGAGCCGGCTGACGGTGTGCTTTTCCATATACTCGCTCATGTCGAT
>DWYI01000007.1 GCA_019118765.1 Candidatus Allofournierella merdavium
TTAATGCGATTCGAACGCACGACCTCATCCTTACCAAGGATGTGCTCTGCCGACTGAGCTATAACAGCAAATGGCGACCCGGATGAGGCTCGAACTCACGACCTCTAGCGTGACAGGCTAGCGTTCTAACCGACTGAACTACCGGGCCACATCGCGATTGGCGACGTGTATTATTATATCCAAGGAAGCGGCGAATGTCAACACTTTTTTTCAAAAAATGAGAGGACAAAAAAACAGGGCCGAAACCCGCCGGGAGGGCTTGACTTTCTCGGCGTTTTTTTGTATAGTAAATGAGTGCTCAAATTTAGGGGTATAGCTCAGCTGGTAGAGCAGCGGTCTCCAAAACCGCGTGCCGAGGGTTCGAATCCTTCTGCCCCTGCCAAACAAAAAGGGTGCTGCGTGTGCGCAGCACCCTTTTTGTTTGGCAAAGACGGAACTTTTTCACCCGAGACACGCGTCACCCTTTTTGGCGCGGCGGGCTTTTTCGGGCGGGGGTTAAAGGGACAGGCTGTATTCCGCCACCCGCCAGCCGCTGTCGCTCAGCACCAGCCGCACCGGCGTGACATACGCCTCCACCGGGGTGTACTGCCTGCCTTCGCCCCATCCCACAAAGTTTTCATCCTCCTCGTCCAGATGAAGCGACAGCTGCCAGAACAGCAGGCTGCCGTCCGGCTGAAGGGCGGGCTCGGTGTACGCCGTGCCGCAGTGGGAGATATCGCTGCCCGCGTCGCTCATCATAAAGCGGATGGTGTCGCCCTCCCCCTGGTAGAACAGGGATGGCTCGGGACGGGCGTCCGCGGCAAGGGGACCGCCCAGCATCCCGCCGCCCATGGCGGGGGTGAACACGCAGCCGAGGAACTGCTCCAGCTCGCTGTAACGAACGTACATCGCCCCCGCCGTGGAGGTGTAGCTCCAGGTCGCCTCGTCGTATTCGCTGGGGTCAAGGCCGTGGTGCAGCCCGTGATGGTGATACAGGAAGTATTGGGCCGCGGCCAGCGCGCAGGCGGCCTGCTCGTCCAGAGCGGCGGGCACGGTGTAGGCGGCGGACCGGTCGAAGCGGGATTCCACCCAGGGCACGTCCACCGTGACCCGCTGCACCAGGGTCTTCGGCGGCGCATAGCCCCCGGCGCGGATGGCGATGGTCCCCTCCGAGGGGTGAAAGTATGAGTCTTCCCACACAGTGAAGGAGCCAGCCGGCAGGCCGAAGGCCGCGTCCGCCTCCTCCAGCGTGCCCTCCCAATATGGGATGAAGAGTTCTACCTGGTCGGGCCAGAGCACGTTTTCATCCAGCGTGGGCTCGACGTCCTCGAGGGAAAACGACGGGGCGTTCGGGGGCATGGCGGCCCTCCATTCCTCCAGGCTCACCTCTCTGGGAGCCGGGCTGGGGGAAGGCGCGGGCGTCGCCTTTGGCAGGGAAGCAGCGGGCGTGCTGCCCGGCACGCCGGCGGTGGAAGCGGGGGCGGCGCAGCCCGCCAGCAGAACGGCGCAGGCCAGCGCGGTGGTGAGGGTGCGTTTCATGGAATGACCTCCTTTGACGGCGGCCTCACAGCGGCCACACACCCTTTATACGGCGCAGACGGGGCATTTTGTTTCGTGCTTTATGGAGAAGAAACGAGGTCTGCTTTGTGCAATGGGGCACAAAGCAGACCTCGTTTTTGCGTATCGTGTCACATGCCGGCCAGCAGGCCGTCCACAAACTGACGGGCCAGGCGGGCCGAACGCCCGCCCCGCTCCAGCGCGTAGCGCTCGGCGCGGCGCTCCAGTTCATCGGCGGGAAGCTGCACCCCGCCCGCCGCGGCCAGATGCCGCACGATGTGCAGGAAGGTGGCCTTGTCGGGCTTGGAGAAGGTGATGTGGATGCCGAACCGCTCCGACAGGCTCACCAGCTCCTGCATGGTGTCGTTGCGGTGCACCTCGTCGCCCTCCCGGTCGCTGAATTTCTCCTTGATGATGTGCCGCCGGTTGCTGGTGGCGTAGATCACCACGTTTTTGCTTTTGGCGGTCACCGAGCCCTCCAGCACCGCCTTCAGGGCGCTGTAATTGTCGTCGTCTTTCAAAAAGGAGAGGTCGTCGATGAAGAGCACGAACTTGAGGGGGTTGGCCGCCAGTTCGTCCAGCACCCGGGGAATGGCCCGCAACTGGTCCTTGCGCACCTCGATGATGCGCAGCCCCTCGGCGAACAGGGCGTTGCCGATGGCCTTCACCGCCGAGGATTTGCCGGTGCCCGCGTCGCCGGTGAGAAGAATGTTCGCCGCCGGCTTGCCCGCCAGCAGCGCCCGGGTGTTGCGCAGGATGATCGCCCGCTGGGCCTCGTAGTCCACCAGATCGTCGAGACTGGTGGCGTCCGGGTGGCTCACCGGGGTGATGCGGCCCGCCTCGTCCAGATAGAACATCCGGTTGGCGGCCCAGATGCCGTAGCCGTAGCGGTGGATGTTCTCCACCCGGTGCAGGTAGCTGCCGGGCAGGTCCACCCCGCCAAAGGCGTAGCGGGGCAGGGGGGCCGCCGGCTGGGGCAGATCCTCCAGCAGCGCTTCGGGGGCAAGGTCCGCCAGCCGCTGCAGGCTGGTCAGCTCCGCCGTCAGCGCCGCGGCCAGATGCTCCGGCACGGGCCTGCCCGCGCCCACGGTGCGCACATAGACGTTGTCGCTGTCCTCGCACAGGCGCAGGATGTGCCGGCCCAGTTCGCCCCCGTTCGCCTCGTACAGCGCCGCCACAAAGGCGGCGTAGCGCCCGGCGGCGGGAGCGTCCAGATACTCCTTCAGCGCCGCCAGCACCGGGTCGGCCAGCAGGGGGCGGAAGATGGCCAGCGCGTCCAGGCCGGCGGCCAGCGTTTTGCGTTCGGTGTTGTCCATATCAGTTCAGGATCGCCCCGTAAGCGCCGCCGGAGACCAGCGAGGCATAGCGCTTGAGGTATCCCGTGACCTCCTTTTTCTTGGGCACAAAGTGCTTCATCCGCTCCTCCAGCACCGCCTGGTCCACCAGCAGTTCGATGGAGTGGCCGGGGATGTCGATGCGGATGGTGTCGCCCTCCTCCACCACGCCGATCAGGCCGCCGGAGGCCGCCTCGGGGGTGATGTGGCCCACGCAGGCGCCACGGGTGGCGCCGCTGAAGCGGCCGTCGGTGATGAGGGCCACGCTGCTGCCCAGACCCATGCCCATGATGGCGGAGGTGGGGTTGAGCATCTCCCGCATGCCGGGGCCGCCCTTGGGCCCCTCGTAGCGGATGACCACCACGTCGCCGGGGTGGATGAGGCCGGCGTTGATGGCCTTCTGGGCCTCCTCCTCGCCGTCGAACACCCGGGCGGGGCCCTCGTGCACCAGCATCTCGGGGGCCACGGCGCTGCGCTTGACCACGCTGCCCTCGGGGGCCAGGTTGCCCCGCAGCACCGCGATGCCGCCGGTCTCGCTGTACGGGTCTTCCACCGGGCGGATGACCGAGTGGTCCAGGTTGGGGCACTCGGCGATGCACTCGCCGATGGTGCTGCCGGACACGGTCATGCAGTCGGTGTGAAGCAGGCCCTTCTTGGAGAGTTCGTTCATCACCGCGTACACGCCGCCCGCCTCGTCCAGCTGCTCGATGTAGGTGCGGCCGGCGGGGGCCAGGTGGCACAGGTTGGGGGTTTTCTCGCTGATGGCGTTGGCCACGTCCAGGTTCAGCTCCACGCCGCACTCGTGGGCGATGGCCGGCAGGTGCAGCATGCTGTTGGTGGAGCAGCCCAGGGCCATGTCCACCGTCAGGGCGTTCATCAGCGCCTCTTTGGTCATGATCTGGCGGGCGGTCACGCCCTTGCGCACCAGGTCCATCACCGCCATGCCGGCGTGCTTTGCCAGTTCCAGCCGGGCGGAGTAGACGGCGGGGATGGTGCCGTTGCCCTTGAGGCCCATGCCCATGGCCTCGGTGAGGCAGTTCATGGAGTTGGCGGTATACATCCCCGAGCAGGAGCCGCAGGTGGGGCAGGTCTTGTGCTCGTACTCCCGCAGCTTTTCCTCGGTGATCTTGCCGGCGTTGTACTGGCCCACCGCCTCCGAGATGGAGGAGAAGCTGGTGCGTCCGCCGTCCACATGGCCGGCCAGCATCGGCCCGCCGCTGACGAACACGGTGGGCAGGTCCAGCCGGGCGGCGGCCATCAGCAGGCCGGGCACGTTCTTGTCGCAGTTGGGCACCATCACCAGCGCGTCGAAGCCGTGAGCCAGGGTCATGGCCTCGGTGGAGTCGGCGATCAGGTCGCGGGTGACCAGCGAGTATTTCATGCCGGTGTGGCCCATGGCGATGCCGTCGCACACGGCGATGGCGGGGAAGACGATGGGGGTGCCGCCGGCCATGGCCACGCCCAGCTTCACCGCCTCCACGATCTTGTCCAGATTCATGTGGCCGGGCACGATCTCGTTGTAGCTGCTCACGATGCCCACCAGCGGGCGGCTGACCTCCTCCTCGGTGAGGCCCAGGGCGTGATAGAGGGCGCGGTGCGGCGCGTTCTGGGCGCCGCATTTCAAAGAATCGCTTTTCATTGGTTCGGTCTCCTTTCAAAGGAGCGCCGCCGCCCGGTGGGCAGCGGCGCCCGGCGCTGTGTCGGCCCGCGCGGACCGACACAGGCCGCGGGGGAGGGCGGCGCGAAGGCCGCGATCAGTTGTTGATGAGTTTGTCCTCGTCGCTCCAGCTGTACAGCTTGCGCACCTCGCGGCCCACCACCTCGCTGGGATGCTCGGCGGCCAGCTTGCGCATGGCGTTGAAGTGCACCTGGCTGCCCGCGCTGGACATATCCAGCAAAAAGTCCTTGGCGAAGGTGCCGTCCTGAATGTCCTTCAGGATCTTGCGCATGGTCTTCTTGGTCTCCTCGGTGATGATCTTCGGGCCGGTGATGTAGTCGCCGTACTCGGCGGTGTTGGAGATGGAGTAGCGCATGCCGGCAAAGCCGCTCTGGTAGATCAGGTCCACGATCAGCTTCATCTCATGGATGCACTCGAAGTAGGCGTTGCGGGGGTCGTAGCCGGCTTCCACCAGCGTCTCGTAGCCCGCCTGCATCAGGGCGCACACGCCGCCGCACAGCACCGCCTGCTCACCGAACAGGTCGGTCTCGGTCTCGGTGCGGAAGGTGGTCTCCAAAACGCCGGCGCGGGCGCCGCCGATGCCCAGGGCGTAGGCCAGGGCGATGTCCAGCGCGTCGCCGGTGGCGTCCTGCTCCACCGCCACCAGGCACGGCACGCCCTTGCCCGCCAGGTACTCGCTGCGCACGGTGTGGCCGGGCCCCTTGGGGGCGATCATGATGACATTCACGTTCTTCGGGGGCTTGATGCAGCCGAAGTGGATGTTGAAGCCGTGGGCAAAGGCAAGGGTCTTGCCCTCGGTCATGTAGGGTTCGATGCTCTCTTTATAAAGGGCGGCCTGCTTCTCGTCGTTGATGAGGATCATGATGATGTCGGCGATCTTGGCGGCCTCTGCGCTGGTCATGACCTTCATGCCCTGGGCCTCAGCCTTGGCCCAGCTCTTGGAACCCTCGTACAGGCCCACCACCACGTTCACGCCGCTCTCCTTCAGGTTCAGCGCGTGGGCGTGGCCCTGGGAGCCGTAACCGATGACGGCCACGGTCTTGCCCGCCAGTTTTTGAAGGTCGCAGTCCTGCTGATAAAAGATCCTTGCCATGATGTAGTTACCCCTTTTCTTTTATAAATAGTATAAACACATCAGAAATTGATGGCTTGCCGAATGGTAGTGCTGCCCTTGTGCAGCGAGACGCAGCCGGTGCGGCAGATCTCCAGGATGGCGTAGTCCCGCATGAAGTTCAAAAAGTCGTCGATGCGGCGGGTGGTGTCCGCCAGGCGGAAGATCATCGAGTCCTTGGAGTAATCCACCGTGTCGGCCCCGAAGGCGGAGGCGGCGGCCCGGATCTCCTCCCGGGTGCCCGGCTCGTTGACCATCTTGATCAGCAGCAGTTCGCAGCTGATGGAGTCGTCGTCGGAAAACTCCTCGATGGACACCACGTCCGGCAGCTTGTACAGCTGGTTGACCAGCTGCTGCTTTTTCACCTCCTCGCCGTCAAAGACGACGGTGATGCGGGAGTACTCGTTGGATTCGGTCTCGCTCACGGTCAGCGCGCTGATGTTGAACTGACGGCGGCGGAACATGCTGGTCACCCGGTTCAGAACGCCGAACTGGTTGCGCACCAGCACCGCGATGGTGTATCGGTTCATCTGTCGTCACCCACCTTTACAATGATGTCGTCCACGCTGCCGCCGGGGGGCAGCATGGGAAGCACAAATTCGTCCTTTTCGATGGCGCAGTCGATCAGGTAGGGGCCGTCGGCGGCGAAGGCCCGGCCCAGCGCGGCGTTCAACTCCTCCAGCGTGCCGGCGGCCTCACCCTCGGCTCCGAAGGCCTTGGCCAGCGCCACAAAGTCGGTCTTGCGGTTCAGGATGGTGTTGGAGTAGCGCTTGCCGTAGAACAGCGTCTGCCACTGGCGCACCATGCCCAGCACCCCGTTGTTCATCAGCAGGATGACCATGGGCACCCGGTAGGTCACGGCGGTGGCCAGTTCGTTGAGGCACATCCCGAAGGAGCCGTCGCCGGTCACCAGCACACTGCGCTCCCGGGTGCCGAAGGCCGCGCCGATGGCCGCGCCCATGCCGTAGCCCATGGTGCCGAGCCCGCCGCTGGAGACAAAGCGCCGCGGCCGTTTGAAAGCCAGGTTCTGGGCCGCCCACATCTGGTGCTGGCCCACGTCGGTGGCCACCGGGGTGTTCTCGCCCAGGAATTTGTTCAGCGCCAGGATGGCGTTGCGGGGGGTGAGGCCCTCCCGCCGGTCAAGGCTGGCGGCTTCTTCCGCCCGCAGCCGGGCGATCTTGTCCTGCCATTCGGGGTTCTTGACCTCGTGCACCAGGGGCAGCAGCCGCTGCAGCGTCTGCTTTACGTCCCCCCGCAGGCCCACCGCGGCGGGCACGTTTTTGGAAAGTTCCGAGCCGTCCACGTCGATCTGCACGATCCGCGCGCCGGGGGCGAACCGGGAGCGGTCGCCGGTGACCCGGTCGTTGAAGCGCACGCCCAGAGAGATGATCAGGTCGGCGTTGTGCAGGGCCAGGCTGCTGGCGTAGTGGCCGTGCATGCCCTGCATCCCGAGAAAGCGGGGATGGTCGGTGGGGATGCCGGAGACGCCGATGAGGGAGCAGCCGATGGGCGCGTCCAGCTTGTCGGCCAGCGCCAGCATCTCCTCCTGGGCCCCGGCGGCCACAAGGCCGCCGCCAAAGTAGACAAAGGGCTGGCGGGCGGCGTTGATCAGGGCGGCCGCCTGCTCTACCCGCAGTTCCTTGGCGGCCATGGGCTCATCCGCCTTCACCGGCGGCTGCGCCTCGTACTCGCACAGGGCGGTCTGCACGTCCTTGGGCACGTCGATGAGCACCGGCCCCGGTCGGCCGGACTGGGCCAGGCGGAAGGCCTCGCGCACGGTGTCCGCCAGTTCGTCCACCGAGCCCACAAAGTAGTTGTGCTTGGTGATGGGCAGCGTCACGCCGGTGATGTCGATCTCCTGGAAGCTGTCGGTGCCGATCTGGGTGGTGGACACGTTGCCGCACAGCGCCACCATGGGCACGGAGTCCAGGTAGGCGGTGGCGATGCCGGTGACCAGGTTGGTGGCGCCCGGGCCGGAGGTGGAGATCACCACCCCCACCTTGCCGGTGGTGCGGGCGTAGCCGTCCGCCGCGTGGGCGGCGCCCTGTTCGTGGGCGGTGAGTACATGGGTGATCTCGCTCTGGTATTTATACAGGCTGTCGTAGACGTTCAGGATCTGGCCGCCCGGGTAGCCGAAGACGGTGTCCACCCCCTGTTCGATGAGGGCCCTCACAAGAATGTCTGCGCCGGAAAGGATCATGGTGTTTCCTCCTTTGTTGTGGTCTTATCCGCCGGAAGGCGGGGGATGTCAAACGATCTTGAAGTGTTCGGCCTTGAGAGAGTCGGTGATGAGCTTCACATGGTCGAAGTCGCGGGTCTCCATGTCGATGCGCAGGAACACCCCGTGCACGCTCTCGGTGGCGCCTTTTTCGTAATGCACGCCGGTGACGTTGCCGCCGCAGTCGGCGATGATGCGGGAGATGTCCTTCAGCTGGCCGGGCTTGTCGATCAGCTCGATCAGCAGGCTGGAGGACCGGCCGCTGTTGAGCAGGCCCCGGTCGATGACCCGGGAGAGGCTGGTCACGTCGATGTTGCCGCCGGATACAACGCTCACCACCCGCTTGCCCGCCAGCGGGAACTTGCCGAACATGGCCGCGGCCACCGAAACGGCGCCCGCGCCCTCGGCGATCATCTTCTGCTTTTCCATCAGCGCCAGGATGGCCGAGGCCACCTCGTCGTCGCTGACCAGGGCGATGTCGTCCACATAGTCGTGCACCAGCTGGAAGGTGTTTTCGCCCGGCTGCTTCACCGCGATGCCGTCGGCGATGGTCTGCACACTGTCCAGGCACTCGATGGCGCCGTCCCGGATGGAGTTGAACATGCTGGGCGCGCCCGCCGCCTGCACGCCGTACACCTTCACCGACGGGCGGATCTGCTTGGCGGTGTAGGCGATGCCGGAAATGAGACCGCCGCCGCCCACAGGCACGATGATGGCGTCGATGTTGTCCAGATCGGCCAGGATCTCCAGGGCAACGGTGCCCTGGCCGGCGATGACGTTCTCGTCGTCAAAGGGATGTACGAAGGTGTAGCCCATTTCCTCCTTCAGCTCCAGCGCCTTCTGGTAGGCGTCGTCGTAGCAGCCTTCCACCAGGCAGACCTCCGCGCCGAAGGCTTTGGTGGCCTCCACCTTGGAGATGGGGGCGCTGTCCGGCAGGCAGATCAGCGACTTGATGCCGTTTTTGGAAGCCGCCAGCGCAACGCCCTGGGCGTGGTTGCCCGCCGAGCAGGCGATGACGCCCCGCGCCTTTTCCTCTTCGGTGAGCATGGCGATCTTGTAGCCCGCGCCCCGCACCTTGAAGGAGCCGGTGATCTGCAGGTTTTCCGGCTTTAGGTACAGTTCGCATTCCGGCGCGATGCCGTAGGCCCTGACCACCGCCGTTTCCCGCACGATGCTTTTCAGCACCCGCTGGGCGTCGAATACTTTGTCGAGAGATAACATGTTTTTTCCCCTTTCCACACTACCCTGAAACGAAAAACACCCGTCTCAAAGCGAATTTTGCTTTGAGACGGGTGTAAGTTCTACACTCGCGGTACCACTCAAATTGCGGATACAAAGATCCGCCACCTCTTCGAAGTCCACAAACTTCTATGCACTGACGCAGCACTCTCGGGGGGCGCCTACTCGGCTCTTCGCCTTTGGGGCCTCCGGCTCGGAAGGGATGGGAGCGCCGCAGTCCTTTACCGGGATCACACCACCCCCGGCTCTCTGGGAAATTCGTTGCGGGTCCGTCTTCGTCACAGCCTTTGCTTTTGTTCGAAGTCAAACAACCTCTATGCGTTAACGCAGCATTCGCGGGACACCCTACTGACCCCATGGGGGAGGTTCAGGCTCCGGCTCGGAAGGGAGAGGCATTGGGGGGGTACCGCGCCGGTTCACACCGACCACCGGCTCTCTGCAGCGGGCCAACCCCGGCCATTCTTCGTCACAGCCTTCATATTCAATTTCGTCAAATATACCACTCCGAAAAGAGGATGTCAATATTTTTCTGGACATAGTTAAATAAAAAATTTATCGCTTTAGCAGATTGCACTGCAAAACTAAAAAACGGGCCGGTGTGTTTGTGGAAAGTACACTTTTGCCGGCGGTGGGGGCGGCGCAGGCGCTGCGGGCGATCCGCGGGGGGAGGGGTGCGCTTTTGAAAAAGCGGCAGGGGGCACGGGGGTCACGCCCCGGACATATACTGTAACAAAACATTCTGGTTATGGGGTGAGAGCAGTATGGAAAAGGACAAAACCGGACGCAGATCCTGTGCGTTCAAGACATATTGGGAACGTCCGCATGACTGCTGCGGATGCGGCTGTACACAGGGAAAACCGGGGCCTCAAGGCCCGCAGGGCGAACAGGGGCCGCAGGGGGAGCAAGGCCCCCAAGGCCCTCAGGGCCCGCAGGGCGAGCAAGGCCCTCAGGGCCCGCAGGGCGAACAAGGTCCCCAGGGCCCGCAGGGGGAACAAGGTCCCCAGGGCCCGCAGGGAGAACAAGGCCCTCAGGGTCCGCAGGGCGAGCAAGGTCCCCAGGGCCCGCAGGGCGAGCAAGGCCTTCAGGGCCCGCAGGGCAAACAGGGGCCCCAGGGCCCGCAGGGCAAACAGGGGCCCCAGGGCCCGCAGGGGGAACAAGGTCCCCAGGGCCCGCAGGGAGAACAAGGCCCTCAGGGTCCGCAGGGAGAACAAGGCCCTCAGGGTCCGCAGGGCGAACAAGGTCCCCAGGGCCCGCAGGGCGAACCGGGGCCTCAGGGCCCGCAGGGCGAACAGGGTCCCCAAGGCCCGCAGGGCGAGTCTGCGGAGGACTGTTTTGCATCGTTCTTTATGTTCGAACGGCGGTTTGAAAACGGGCAGCCCATCCCGCTGCTGCCCGGCACGGAAGACCCCACGGGGAACATCGTGCTCGGGGACGAGAGCCGGATCGAGCTTGCCCCGGGGTACTATTGCGTCACCTACAGTGTGTCGGCGATCCTGGAAGAAGCCGGATACATGCAGGTCACCCCGTCTTACAATGGCACCTCCAATCTGCTGTACGGCGTTTATTTTAAAACAGGCGCCGCGCTTTCCAGCGCCTGCGGCTCCAATTCCATCATCATCCAGGTGCCGGCGCAGACAAGTTTTACCCTGACCTACAACAGCAACGTGATGAGTCGGTCCGGCGCGGCCACGGTGTCCGTTTTAAAACTGGAACGGGAGAGGTGATCCGGCCGGGGCGCCGGTAACAGGAGGTGCGGCGAGAAAGACCGGCGGCACCCGGGCGGCGGGGAGCGCCCCCGGCTTTCGGGCGCCGCATCTCTTTGCCCGTCACAACAGAAAGGACGGCGGCGTCGGGACCGCACAGAGGGAAAAATCCCGGGAAATCCGTCCCGGACGCTTGACAGAAGGGATGACGGGCATATACAATAAATTTATTGACAAGGAGTTGAGAAACGGGGTTATACTATGGCGAAGAAATGCGCGCGCTGCGGCCACCTGAACGATGAAGAGCGCTTTTTCTGCGAGCAATGCGGTGAGGCGCTGGACGAGAACGTCCGGGTGATCATGGGCTACGAGAAGATGAAGAAGTCGGCTTCGCAGCCGGCACAGGCCAAACGGAAGCAGGATGACGACGACGATTATGTCCCGGTCCGGCGGCAAAAGAAAAAGAACTCCTACGCCGCGCTGTGGGTGGTGCTGGGCTGCCTTGTGGTGGTCGGTGTGGTCGCCGCGCTTCTTTTGCTGCCCCGCTGAAAACGCCGCATCATAAGCATCATAACATAATAAAGAAAAAAGGACGTGCCGCAAAGCACGTCCTTTTTTGGTGCAGCTTGGCAATCCAAATCCGAACTTATTTTTTCCTCTGCCAGAGCGGTCTTGAGGTCGTCAAAGGTGATGGTCTTGGTTCCTTCCTTGTAGTTGAAGGTGAGCACCACCTTGTCGTCATACAGGAAAATGGCGTTGATGAAGGTATCAATGAGCATTTTCCTGTGGGACTCCTGCCGTACATCCAGCTTGCGGAATCGTTGCAGCCAGAAGGTGATGAACTCGGCGCTGATCCGGGGCTTGGCCAGCTTCTCACAAGCGATCCTGGTCTCCAGATCCTCCTTGGTGGCTTCCAGTTCTTCCAGCCGTGCCTTGGTGGATTTGGTGAGAATCCCCTGCTGGATGGCGTTCAGCAGATTCTCAATGGCCCTGTCTACCTCCCGAAGCTGCTGTTCGTACAGGGGAAGGTTCACATTCTCCCGATACTGCAGATCCATGAGCATGGAGACGATGGCCTCGATGACCTGATCGTCCATGACCATCTTCATGGTTTCGCTGACCACCAGGTCTTCGATCCAGTCTTTCCGCACCGATTTCTTATGGCACTCCGTCCGCTTCTTTTTCACAGATACGCACTTGTAGTACCGATGCACCTTTCCCGTGTGGCTGACGCCGCTCTCCCCGCAGAGGTACGCCCCGCAGTAGCCGCAGAACAGCTTGGTGGTCAGCAAATATTCTTCCTCGGCCTTATAACGGGCCGGGGCCTTTCTGTTTTTTGCCATCCTCTCCTGCACCCGGTCAAAAAGTTCCCGCGTCACAAGGGCCGGGATGCCCTCCGGCGATACTGTTCCCCGGAAGGTGTATTCTCCAATATACCGGCGATTGTTTAAAACCCGCTGGATGCTGCCGTAGTTCATCTTCTGACCCCTGGGGTTCCTTATTCCCTGTTCATTGAGCCAGTCCCGAATCTCGGTCATGGTGGATCCTTCGGCATACCGCTGGAATACCTCTCGGATAAAGGGTGCAGTCAAGGGGTCCGGCTGGAAATGCCGGTCACTGTCAATGACATATCCCATGGTGCGGTTGCCCCCATTGTACTTGGACTTGAGGACATTCTCGGTCATTCCCCGGGAGACCTTTTCTGCCAGATCGGCGGAGTAATACTCCGCATAGCCCTCCAGCAGACTTTCCAGAAGGATCCCCTCGGACCCATTGGAGATGATCTCGGTGGCAGACACCACCTTCACCCCGTTCTTTTTCAGCGTGGTCTTGTAACGGGCGCTATCGTAGCGGTTGCGGGCAAACCGGTCCAGCTTCCAGACAATGACCATATCAAACAGGCGTTTGCCGCTGTCCTTGATCATGTTCTGAAATTCCGGGCGGTTGTCGGTCTTGGCGGACAAGGCCCGGTCAATGTAGTGTCTCAGAATGGTAATGCCGTTTTTCTCGGCGTAGGCAGTGCATTCCCGGATCTGGCCCTCGATGCTTTCTTCCCGCTGGTTGTCCGAGGAGTACCGGGCATAGATCACAGCATTCATGATTCGCCCTCCATCATGCGGAACAGGGTTTCCTTCAGCTTTTCGTTCATGGGAGATTGCGGGTCAAAGCACATCTCAATGAACCGCCGCAGCTCCTCCCGCTCCGGGGCTGCCTTGGGCTTGAAGTGATAGGTTTCCCCTTGTGGCTTATCCGTCCGGGCAAAGATATAATCCAGAGACACATCAAAGTAATCTGCATACCGTCGGAACAGTTCCACCGATGGAGAGGACTGTCCGTTTTCATATCGGTTGATGCTGGACTGTGTGGTTCCCAATGCCTGGGCCATCTTCACCTGGGAGAATCCGATGCTCTCCCGCAGGGCTTTCAATCGCTTACCCACTTCTATCATACTCTCGCCTCCTTTTCCGGGTCAATTTCATTATAACCCGGTTTTTGTGAAATTGCAACCCGAAATCAGATTCTCCGAGATTTACGGATGGGCAAAAGAAAAAGCGCAGGGCAGCCACGGGGTACGCTGTCCTGCGCTGGTTCTATGCGGTTTACGAAACAGAGGTGGATGGGATCAACTCGGCGCACACCAGCAGCACGAGGGGGTCCAGGGGGTGTCCCCCTGGCACACTACCTTGCTTGCAAGGTATAGTGTGTTATACCTGCCGGCCACAGGGGTACGGAAACGGGGGCGCAAGGTAGGGCAAAGTGCCCTCTACCACGGGCTGGGAACAGGATGCCCGGGGGCGGCAGGTATGCAAAGTCGAGGCGTTCTCCTAGATGATTGACAAGATCTCGGAATTATGGTAAAATCGCACCAAAGTCAGAGTATGAAGTGCCTATGTGCCGTTCTTGTTTTCAAGGACGGCACTATTTTTTTTGAAAGGGGGGAATATGCAATGGAAAAGGATCGATTTCAATTTTGTCTAGAGCTGAAAAAGAATGTACTCTTCGTTGATGAATTCGAAATCCTGACAAATGGCAATGGCCGAGACAAAGTCATCGGGGAAGGAATCTGCAATCACGATTGTTCTTTAAAAGCGATCTGCGAGTTCGCCAAGGTTCGTATCAATCATTTTTTGTGATTTTTGTTTTGCTCTGACTTTTCTCACAGGGGGCTGTTGCAAAATGGAAAGGCAATAGCAATCTGCACAAAAAAACATAAGCGATAAGAAGAATCGGCCCCCAGAAGAAGCTGTTTTTGCTTCCTTTGGGGGCCGACTTTTGTGCATTATTTTTGGAGAGGGCTATTTTGCAACAGCCCCCTGTATTTATCAAAACGCAAAACACTCACCAATCTATTACCAATCAAATTTGCTCACTCTTGGATAGCCGTCACAATGCCATTTTCAAGATAAATATATTTGAACCCTGGATAACACCACTGTTCGTGAGTTCCCCCCGCTGTGGTGGTTGTATTTATGTCCTCCGGATTTCCCCATGTTGATTTTGTACGAACTTCTTCTGCCGTCATTCCAATGTAAGGAGGTACTAGTTCAACAATGGTTGGGAAGGTGGTATCGTCACTGACTTTAATGCTTTCTCTTTGCAAAGACGAATCGAGTATCTGATACAGTTTGTTCTCTTCAAGGTAAAATGTGTTTTGCAAAAACTTGATTTCTGTGCCAAATTCCCTATCATCTGTAAAAATAATTAAATCCGAATCATCAATAGAGGCCAAGCCGGTTTTTGCAACATACTCATAATTATTGCTAACACCTAAATGAATAATCGGCTCATTAATGATGCACATCTTCCATCCATCAAAAATGACTTCCTGATACTTATATTCGTCAATTGTCTCCCAGGTGCCTTGGAGACTTTCCATGATTTCCGACTCACGAAGAAGCCTATCCGAGTCCTTATAGTGATTTTCAGCTAAGTTGGCAAAGATTTCTTTAGCGGCTGAGAAGTCTGCACTGTTCAGAATAGTCAATCCATATTGATAATTGATTTCCGACTTGCACTCATTATCATCTGTTATCCTCAATATTTCATCTAAAACATCATCAGGGATTTCGGACAATTTATCTAAATCAGTCCCTTCCAACTCATATCGCTCCATAAAAGCCGCACGGTAAAAAGACTCGTTATCAAACGGCACCCCATCTTTTAATATTGGGCTCCCTACCTGATATGTGTGTAAACTGTATCACCACAAACAACTCTTGCCAACACATCATAATTATCCATCTGTTCCCGTGTCAAAGAGTCAATCATAACATCCAAGTACGCCATAGAAAATTCGCTTTCTGCATGGCGCATAAAGTCTTCAATCTCAGAATAATGAAGATCATTAAAATCTTCCGACACATATACTGTCACACTATGAACATTACCATTATCGTTTTTTCTATCAAACTCACAGTTCGTAAAGTATGCATAATCGGAAAGATTCTCTCCAAGTTCCTGAAGTATTGCATCCTCCTGCTTTATTTGTTTGTACAAATTATAACCAAAAATCAGGGCAAACACGCCAACAATAACTACTACTCCAAGAAAAATTCTGGTTTTCTGATTCTTCAAAGAACATTTCCCCTTTCTTTGTTCACTCGATTTAATAATTACACGATTCCATAGAAAATACAAGGTATAATATTTTAAAATTAAATGCGTCTTTTTTTGAAAATTAGGAACAAAAAGTATATACTTGTGTCGTAAATAAATAGAGACACAACCGTCTCTCACGAAGGGAGGTCGAATCTATATGCCCGTTGTCTACCAGTTTCCCTATGACAGCCCTGTACGTTACCTGCCCCTGGCGTATATGCTGCCCTACGATGTGATTTCCCGTTATCCTACTCTGAGCAAACTGCCCCGGAACATGGGAGCACTGAACGCCTCCCCGGAATGGGGCAAGGTCATTTTGAGCCAGCAGTTCTTGAACGAGATCATGGATGCCTTGGCTTCCCTTGCTTTTCCCCATTTTGGCTTTGGCGGCTGGAAGGAGCATTACTCCGGCTATTCCCCGGTATGGCGCTTGTCCTATGCTTTGCCCCTGTGGGCCAAAGGAGTGGAAAAACTGCGGGGCTGGGGCGTGCAGGCACTCTTTGCCTTGCCCCCTGACTATGAAATTCTCTTCTGCGACCCGGAAGATGTGCGCCAGGTCATGAAACAGGTGGTGGAAGAGACCATTGAGGAACAGGGCTGGGGTCCCATGTTGGAAGTAATACGGGACATGCCCTGCGAGGAGGACTTCGAGAAATGGGACACCAATGTCCGCAAGGACTTCCTCCGCAAGTGGTACCACACCCGCTCCAAACGGGTGCAGACCGTTTCCCTGGAGGAATGCATGGAGGATGAGGACAGCAACATTCATTCCCTACCCGACCCGAAGGGAGACTTCACGGAACAGGTGGAGAGCGAGGACTTCTGCCAGCGGTTCAAGGCCACCTTATCCCAAAAGGATATGGCAATTTTGGAACTCCGGGTGGAGGGGTACACACTGGAAGAAATCGCAGACAGGCTGGGGTACAAGACCCACAGTGCCGTGGTCAAGCGAATGGAGGCAATCAAGAATCGGTTTATTCAATACGAACAGGAATCAGGGCGATAAAGCCACGCAACCCGAACCGGGTGAGCGTGGCTTTTTCTTTCCCCATGACTGCAAGGGAGGTGGTTATCATGCAGGGCACCCAGGGGGCCACACTGGCCCCAAACCGGGCCATACCGCCCCTGTACAGGGATGGGGCGGCCCACTCCCCTGACGGGGAAGAATACCGGCCACAGGAGGAAAAATGGGAGAGAAATCACAGTATGCAATTCTACGGTTTACCAAACACAAGGCGGGACCGGCAGGTGCTCTGGAAGCACACCACGAGCGCCGGAAGGAACAGTACGCCAGCAACCCGGACATAGATGTCCGCAGGAGCAAGGACAATTTTCATATCATCCAGCCCACGCAGAAGTATCGGTGGGAGATAAACAGCCGGATCAAGGCGGCGGGCTGCCGAACACGGAAGGACAGCACCATGTTTGTGGACACCCTCATCACCGCCAGCCCGGAGTTTTTTAGGGGAAGAAGCAGACAGGAAGTCCGGGCCTACTTCACCGAGGCGGTGGCCTTCATGGAGCAGAAGGTTGGGCGGGGCAATATCTTCTCCGCCGTGGTACACATGGACGAGAAAACGCCCCATCTGCATCTCTGCTTCACCCCCATTACGAAGGACGGACGGCTGTCTGCCAAGGAGATTCTGGGGAATCGGGTACAGCTCTCCCGGTGGCAGGACGAGTTCCACACCCATATGAACAAGGCGTTCCCGGTCCTGCAGCGGGGGGAAAGTTCCCTGGTCACCAAGAGAAAACACATCCCCACATGGCTGTTCAAACAGTCTGCCGACCTTTCCAAACAGCAGCAGGCGATTGAACAGGTCATTTCTCAGATCGGGGTGCTGAATGCAGGGAAGAAACGGGACGAGCTGCTGCAAATAGTGGAGCCTTACTTCTCCCAGCTGGAAAAGCATTTGGGCCAGATGAAAAAGTACCAGGCCACCATTCAGTATCTGACTCAGGAAAACATCAATCTCCGAAGCCAGATCAAGGAGGACAACAGCAGCCAGAAGGAGTTGGAGTTGTTCATGCTGAAAAAAGAAAATCAGCAGCTGCGCCGATTCGTGGACAGCATTCCCCCGGAAGTGCGAAAAGAACTGCGGGAACAGCAAAAAGCCATCCGTCAGGCCAAAGGCCAAGAGCGATGAAGCATATTTAGAATCACGGAGGTACATTTGGGTAGAAGGAAGAAACCGATCAACCACACCAACATCCCCCAGTATCAGGTAGAGGCCATTGCCAGGTGCCTTCTGCCGGATATCCTGGCCTTCTTTGAAAGCGAGGAAGGCCAACGGGAGTTTGCCCAGTGGAAGAAGGAGCAAGAGGAAAAGGGAAAAGAGAAGGAAAAGAAATAAAGGTATAGCAAAGGCGGGGCGTCACCATTGCTGGATGACGTCCCGCCTTTTTTGCATTTATATGGCCCTTTTCCTTCCCCGGGCCGAGTGGTTGGCTTCGCCGGGGTCAAATATAACAAATAATCCGAACCCATCTCCTATCGGAAATAAGTTCGGATTATATTGTTTTGGTGCGGGTAACAGGGGTCGAACCTGCACACCGAAGTACCAGATCCTAAATCCAGCGCGTCTGCCAATTCCGCCATACCCGCATATTCAGTTTCCCTCTATTTTTACTCGGGGAGGGGATGCCCGAGGCGGAGCGTTGCGCTTGAGCCGCGTCTATAAAAACAGGCCAGGCCCGCTTTTATCTGGTTGATGGGAAATTCTTCACTAAGGTGACAGCACCTAAGTCTGGCGCGTCTGCCAATTCCGCCATACCCGCGCGATGGTTCGCGGCCTGTTTTTCGGCCCCCAAACGTATTTTTCAGTGTACCAGCCCCCGGCGGGTTTGTCAATCGGCAAAGCCCGGGAGCGTCCGCCCTTCTTTGCCGGGGCCGCAATAATCCGCCGGAAGCTGCGCATACTAATCACCAGGGCCCGGCGGCGTCTGCCGCCGGGCCGATCAACCGGGGCGAAGGCTGCCCCGGCGGGGAGGTCGATTCGTATGCTCACATTCCTCAGGCGCTGCCTGACGCTGGCGGCAGGCGCAGCCGCGCTGGCCCTGGGCTGCCTTACCTATCTTTACACCCAGCTGCCCGATACATTTATGGTGCCCCAGGGGCAGACGCTGTCGCTGGCACAGATGCCCTGGATCGTGCCGCTGGAGCCCAAGGGCGCCGCCGCCGCCCAGGCGGTGCCCGCCGGCGGCAGCTACAACGTGACCTTGTCGGTGCTGGGGGGCATCCCGGTGAAGACGGTGCGGGCGGTGGTGGTGGACCGCCGGGCAGTCACCGTCTGCGGCACGCCCTTCGGCATCAAGATGTTCTCCGACGGCGCCATGGTGGTGGCCTTTACCGACATCCGCACCACCGGCGGCATGGCGAACCCGGCCAAGGCGGCGGGCCTGAAGATGGGGGATGTGATCGTGAGCATCGACGGACAAAAAACCGTGGACAACGACGATGTCAGCGCCGCCATCCAGGCGTCGGAAGGCCGGTCGGTACAGCTGGTCTACACCCGGGACGGCGCGCAGCACACCGCCGCGCTGCAGCCCGTGCAGGACGCGGACACCGGTTCCTGGCGGGCGGGGATGTGGGTGCGGGATTCCTCCGCCGGCATCGGCACCCTCACCTTTGTGGACAATTCCACCGGCATCTACGGCGGCCTGGGCCACTCCATCAGCGACGCCGACACCGGCCAGTCCATCACGCTGCTCAGCGGCGAGGTGGCGCCGGTCACCATTACCGGCTACGCGGCGGGCGCGGCGGGCGCGCCCGGTGAACTGAAGGGCCGCTTCACCGGCGAGCCGGCCATGGGCGACATCCTCATCAACGGAGCCACCGGTGTTTACGGCACCATCCGCCGGGTGCTGGACGGTCAGGACATGGTGGTGACCCAGGCGCAGGAGGTGTACGAAGGCCCCGCCCGCATCCTCACCACCATCGACGGCCAGGAGCCCGCCTGGTACGACGCCGTCATCGAGCGGGTCTCCCTCACCGAGGAGGACCCCAACCGGAACATGGTGCTGCGCATCACCGACCCCACACTGCTGGCGGCCACCGGCGGCATCGTGCAGGGCATGAGCGGCAGCCCCATCGTGCAGAACGACCGGCTGGTGGGCGCGGTGACTCATGTGCTGGTGAACGATCCCACCCGCGGTTTTGGCATTTTTGCCGAGAATATGCTAGCCAGCGCCGACGCGGCCGCCGCGCGCAAAGCCGCATAAAAAGACGCTTTGCAGCGCATTTGGCCCGCAAAGGGGCGCGTTTGGTGGCGCAGGGACGAAAAAAGTCTTGCATAAATTGGTAATATATGGTAAAATTGGTTTCGTTAAGGGAAATACACAATTTGGAGGAAGAGAAAATGGAACCGATCAAATTCCTGATGACGGATACCGGCGCGGGCTGTACCGCGGCCTGCAAGGCGGCCCTGGAGGCCAAGGGCGTGGAGGTGCATGTGTGCGAGAAGAACGGCGCGGCGGCACTGGAAGCGCTGCGCAGCCAGCGGCCCCAGGCGGTGCTGCTGGACGCCTTCATGCCCGGGCTGGACGCCATCTCGGTGAAACAGCGCTATGAACAGGAGGGCGGCCACGCCCAGTTTTACGTCACCGGCGCGTTTCAGAACGAGCAGCTGGAGCAGGAACTGCTGGACAGCGGCTTCGCCTTTTACTTCCTCAAACCCTTTGACGAGACCAGCCTGGTGAGCCGGGTCACCCGCGCCGGCACCGCCGCCGCAGCGAGCCGCGCCGGCGGCAGTGACGAGATGGTGGTCACCGAGATCCTGCACCAGATCGGGGTGCCCGCCCACATCAAGGGCTACCAGTTCTTGCGGGACGCCATCCTGCTCACCGCCGTCGACCCGGACTACATCAACGCCGTCACCAAGCGCCTTTATCCCCAGATCGCCAAGCAGAACGGCACCACCGCCAGCCGGGTGGAGCGGGCCATCCGCCACGCCATCGAGGTGGCCTGGGACCGGGGCGACGTGGAGGTGCTGAACAGCTACTTCGGCTACACCATCCACAACCTGCGGGGCAAGCCCACCAACTCGGAGTTCATCGCCATGATCGCCGACAAGATGCGTCTGGACAAAAAACAGCGCCGGGCGTGAGACATCCGAACAAGGAACGCCCTGTCCACCGGCAACCGCCGGTGGATTTTTTTGTGTATATCCATTATAATAATATACAAAAGACAACGGATCAAAGCGGAGGGCTGCACAATGAAACAGACGGTCACGGCGGTGCTGGTGGCGGCGGGTTCGTCCCGCCGGATGGGGTTTGACAAGCTGGCGGCTCCGCTGGGCGGGGGCACGGTGCTCTCCGCCAGCGTGGCGGCCTTTGACCGCCACCCCCTTGTGACCGAGCTGGTGATCGTCACCGGGGCGGACGAGACCGCCGCCCGGGCGGCGGCGGCCCGCTGCCGAAAACCGGTGACGCTGGTGCGGGGCGGAGCCACCCGGGCCCTCAGCGCCCTGGCCGGCGTGCGGGCGGCGAAGGGGCAGCTGGTGGCCATCCATGACGCGGCCCGCCCCTTTGTGAGCGAAGGGGCGATCACCCGGGCGCTGGAGGCGGCGGCGGTGACGGGCGCGGCGGCCCCGGCGGTGCCGGTGAAGGACACCGTCAAGGCGGCGGACGCCGCCGGCTTTGTGGAGAGCACCCCGCCCCGGGAAAAACTCTTCGCCATGCAGACCCCCCAGTGCTTTGACCGGGCGGCCTATCTGGCGCTGGCCGGCGACGAGGCGGTCACCGACGACTGCCAGCTGTTCGAGCGGGCGGGCCGGCCGGTGCGGCTGGTGGCGGGCGAGTACGAAAACTACAAGATCACCACCCCCGATGACCTGAAAGGAGAGAAGGCCATGCGCATCGGCCACGGCTACGACGTACATAAACTGGTGGAGGGGCGGGACCTCATCCTGGGCGGGGTGAAGATCCCCTATGAAAAGGGCCTTCTGGGCCACTCGGACGCGGACGTGCTCGCCCACGCGGTGATGGACGCCCTGCTGGGCGCGGCGGCCCTGGGGGACATCGGCAAACACTTCCCGGACACCGATTCCGCCTACAAGGGGGCGGACAGCCTGGCCCTGGCCCGCCGCGTGGCGGCGCTGCTGGCCCAAAAAGGCTGGAAGCCGGTGAACGTGGACGCCACCATCCTCTGCCAGGCGCCCAAGCTGGCGCCCCACATCCCCGCCATGGCCCAAAACCTCGCCGCCGCGCTGGGCATGGAGGCGGGGGCGGTGAGCGTGAAGGCCACCACCGAGGAGCACCTGGGGTTTACCGGCGAGGGCCTGGGCATCGCGGCGCACGCGGTGGCCCTGCTGGAAGGCGGGAATGTGTAAATTATGTAAAGATGCCCCAAAAATGTGTTTTCAAGAAAAGAGCGGTATGTTATACTGAAGGATGAGATTTTCGGCGCGCTGCCGCGCTGAAACGCCTGAAAGGGAGGGCTTGGCTTGCCAGACTGGTTTCAAAGCGGGACGCTGTCCATGGTGTTCCACAATTTCCGCGCCATCACCCAGGACCCGCGCAACATCCTGGACATCCTGATCGTCGCCTTCGTGGTCTACGAGGTGATCGCCCTGGTGCGCAAGACCCGGGCGGCCCAGGTGGCCAAGGGCGCTGTGGTGGTGCTGGTGGGCTATGCCTTTGCCTATGCGCTGGAGCTGCGCACCGTGACCTATCTGATGAACGCGGTGCTGCAGATCGGCTTTCTGGCCCTGATCGTGCTGTTCCAGCCGGAACTGCGCCGGGCGCTGGAGCAGGTGGGCCGCACGGATAAATGGGCGGCGGGGCTGTTCCACAGCCGCCGCACCGATCCCAGCCTGCGGGGCAAGTGGCAGAACGCCTGCCTGGCCATCTGCGACGCGGCGGAGCAGCTGAGCGACACCAACACCGGCGCGCTGATCGTGCTGGAGCGGGGTTCCAACCTCTCGGAGATCATCCGCACCGGCACCGCCATCAACGCCGACGTGAACCCGGAGATCCTGGGCACCATCTTCTACGAGGGCACCCCGCTGCATGACGGCGCGGTGGTGGTGCGGGACGGTACCCTCAAGGCGGCGGGGTGCGTCTTGCCTTTGTCGGACAACCTGGAGATCGGCAAGGACATGGGCACCCGCCACCGGGCGGCCCTGGGCA
Organism: Candidatus Allofournierella merdavium; assembly: GCA_019118765.1. GTDB lineage: Bacteria > Bacillota > Clostridia > Oscillospirales > Ruminococcaceae > Allofournierella_A > Allofournierella_A merdavium. Next base: position 22,550 of record DWYI01000007.1, read on the forward strand.
TGAGCGAAAATTCCGACGCCGTGGTGGTGGTGGTCAGCGAGGAGACCGGCATCATCTCCATGGCCAAAAACGGGGTGCTCATCCGCCGGCTGGATCGGCAGAACCTGTTCAACCTTCTGCAGGAGGAACTGGTGCCTCCCGAGGAGAAGGAACCGAAAAAAGCCCTGTTCTGGAGAGGGAAACATGAAAAAAAGAAAGATTGACCGTTCC
>DWYI01000052.1 GCA_019118765.1 Candidatus Allofournierella merdavium
ACCTTCTCCATCACCTCGTTGCGCACCTCCACCCGCACGCCGATGTCCACGGTGCCGGGCTTGTGGGCGATGCCGTGCTGGGCGCAGCGGCGCTCCAGCCAGTCGGCGCCCCGGCGGCCGGTGGCCACCACCGTGCGCCGGGCCAGGATCTCCTCCTCCGCGCCGCCCCTGGCAGCGCGCACCTTCACCCCCCGGCAGGCGCCCTCCTCGATGAGCAGGTCCACGCACTCGGTGTCAAAGCGCATCTCCACCCCTTCGGCGGCCAGATGGTCCTGGATGGCCCGGTACAGGTCCTGGGCCTTCTCGGTGCCCAGATGGCGGATGGGGCAGTCCACCAGCTTGAGACCCGCCTTGATGGCGTTCTTGCGGATCTCCCGGATGTCCTCCCCGTCGTAGATGCCTTCCACATGGGGGTCGGCGCCAAACTCCAGATAGACCGAGTCGGTGTAGTCGATGAGGCTCTGGGCAAACTGCTCGCCGATGAGGGTGGGCAGTTCGCCCCCCACCTCGTAGCACAGGCTGAGTTTGCCGTCGGAAAACGCCCCCGCGCCGGAAAACCCGGTGGTGATGTGGCAGTAGGGCTTGCAGTTCATGCAGCGGCCGGTCTCCGCCTTGGGGCAGTGGCGTTTTTCCACCGGCTTGCCCTTTTCAACGATGACGATCTTTTCCTTTTTCCCTTTGCGCAGCAGTTCCAGCGCGGTGAAGATGCCGGCGGGGCCGGCGCCCACGATCACCAGATCGTACATGGTGGATGACCTCCTGTTTTCGTTGTAATGCCCGTTTGCGTGCGGGCAGCAAAAGCCCCCCTGCCAGCGGACGCCGGCAGGGGGGACTTGCTTTGCCTTATCCCTTTTATTATTAGCACGAAGTCATACTTTTGTCAAGCAGGGAACTTTTTCCGCTTCACGCCCCGCCAAAGGTGATGGTCTGCGCCTGGGCGTCCACCGTGGCCGGCACCCCGAGGGGCAAGATGCACCGGGGCAGGGCGTGGCCCACGCTCACATCCGCCAGGATGGGCAGGGCGGGGTCGGCCACCGCCGCCGTCAGCCGGCGGTGGTACTCCTCCCGGAAGGCGTTGTCCGCGGGGCGGCCGAACAGAATGCCGCTCACCGCCGCGAAGACCCCGGCCTGCTTCAAAAAGCCCAGCGCCCGGCTGAATTTTTCCGGGCTCATCTTCTCCTCGCTGGTCTCCAGCAGCAGGATGCGGCCCTTCCAGTCCGCCGCGGCGGGAAAGAGGCCGTACCGCCGGCAGAGAGCGGGCATATCGGGGTAGCGCCCGCCGTCGAAGAAGTCGTAAAGGGTGTCCAGGCAGCCGCCCAGGATCCTGCCGAAAAAGACCGGCGGCCCCTGCAGCAGTTTCCAGCCCGCGGCGGGATGGACGGGCAGCGGCGTGCCCAGCCGGTCGGGGCCGTAGTCGGTGCGGCCTTCATACCACACCTCGCTGGGCCGCACCTGCCGGATGGTGCCGGTGCGCAGCAGTTCCTCAAAGTAGTGGCGGGTGTAGGGCAGCATCTCCCTGTCCAGTTCACACACGTCCGGCAGAAAGGCCTGCCCGTAAAAGGTGGAAAGGCCCGCTTTGTGCAGCATCAGGTGGTTGACGGTGGTGTCGGAAAAGCCCAGAAAAGGCTTTTGGCGCACCGCCTTTTCCAGCTGCCCCTCCCCGAACAGGTACGGCAGCAGCCGGTAGGTGTCATCGCCGCCGATGGCGCAGAGGACAAGGTCGATCTCCGGGTCCCGGAAGGCCTCCAGCCGATCGGCGGCCCGCCGCTCCGGGTGGGCCTTCACATACTCCACACCCTTGAGGGCATGGGGCAGGAATTCCACCCGGAGGCCGTAGTGTTTCAGCCGGGCCACCCCCAGTTCCAGCTCATGCCGGGCGAACGCCTCCCCCAGCGTGCCGCTGGACAGGCTGACCACACCCACGGTTTTGATCATGGAGGTCTCCCCCTTTTTGTTGTTTTTCGCGGGGCGGCCGCCCCCGGGCCGGGGCAAAGGCGCGCAAAGGCCCCGCCGCGAACGCGGCGGGGCCCGGCTGCTCCCGTTTCATTCGCCCCGGGCCGCACGCAGGATCAGGTCGGCGCAGGTGCTTTCGCCCAGGGCGGCGTTGAGGCACAGGTCATAGTGGCCCGCCTCGCCCCAGCGGAACTCGCTGTAAAAATTGTAGTACGCCGCGCGGCGGCGGTCCTCCTTCTGCACCAGCGCCGCGGCGGCCCGTTCATCCGCCTCCGCCGGCAGCCGGCCCTGGGCCCGGGCGCGGCGGACACGGAATTCCAGCGGCGCGTGAAGAAAGACCCGCAGCACGTCGGCGCGGCCCCGCAGCACATAGTCGCCGCAGCGGCCCACGATGACGCAGGGCCCCTTGTCCGCCAGCTGGCGGATGACCTGGCTCTGCACCACGAACACCTGGTCGCTCAGGGGCAATTCGGCCCCCATGGTGTAAAGGTTATACAGCAGGCTGCCGCTGGGCCGCTTTTCGCCGGCGACGATGGCCTGTTCGGACAGTCCGCTCTCCTTCGCGGCCAGGGTGATGAGCTCCTTGTCGTACAGGGGCACCCCCAGCTGGCCCGCCACAGCGCGGGCGATGTCCAGCCCCCCGGTGCAATACTCCCGTCCGATGGTGATGATGCCGTATGTTCCGCTCATGGTCATGCCCCCTTTTTGTCAGTGTGGATCAGCCGTTCAGATGCACGTCCCCCACCAGGGCGCAGCCGTCCGGGTCGATGGCGTACACGGTGATGCGCCCCTTGCCGCTGAACAGTTCCGGCGGCAGCTGTACCCCGCCCTGGGCCGTGGGCTTCAGGAACCGGAAGGTCTTGTGGGCCGTGGTGGCATGGACGGCGCCGCCGGCCACCGCGCAGGCCAGGGTGCCGGAAAACTCCGCCGGCAGCGGCAGATCCTGGCCGTTCTCGTCCTGGAACATGTAGCAGCCCACCTGCTCCAGCGCCCGCAGCCGGGCGGGACGGCGGTGGGGGCAGCCCGCCCCCCGGCCCTTCTGCCGCCCGGTGATCACCAGCGCCAGCCCCTGATAGGCCTTCCAGAAGGCGTCCAGCGGATAGGACCGCTCCGCCTCGGCGTCGGTGGGCGCCAGGCTGTCGTTCACCAGAGCAAAGGAGCCCTCCGCCCCCACCGAAAAGCCCCGCAGCGCCATCATCTGCGCCTCCACGTCGGCGAAGGCGCCGGGCAGGTACGGCCGGCCGTCGGCCGCCGCCTGCTCCTCGCTGGAGGCATAGCGCATGAACACCCCCACCGAATCTCCCTGCTTGACGCACTGCCACAGGCGCTCCGGCTCCAGATAGGCGAGATATGCCCGGAAGCCGTAACACCCCGCCAGCGCCGCCGCGAAGGAGAAGTTGCGGGTGCCCATATCGGCGTCGCCGTGGTCCAGCATGGCCTGGGCCAGTTCCTCGGGCAGCACATCCTGCCCCCAGCGGTTGAGCAGGCTGGCCAGGGTGACGGGCGTGCTCATGCCGTCCCGCAGGGTGGGGTCCCGCAGCTTCTGGCTGTAGGCGGGCAGGTGCAGTTCCCGGCTGTAAAGGGCGGGCGGTTCGCTCTCCCCCTCCACCGGGCGCACGCTGGCGGCCAGCAGCCACACCCGGGGGGTGAAGCGCTCGTCGTCGGTGTACAGATAGATGCGCAGCTGGACCTGCGCGCCGCGCCCCTTGGCGATGTGCAGCACGTTGTGCCACATGAACACCGGCTGGTTCTCGTCGCCGGTGACGCTGGCCCGCTGGATGTAGGGGCTCCACTTGCCGAAGCTGAGCCAGCCGCTCCACTCCTCGCCCACCCGCACCCGGGCCTGGGCTTCCACCACGGTGCCCGGCGGGGTCTCGGCGTTCCAGCTCATCACCAGCCGGTCGAAGGCGGGCAGGTTCACCGGCTGGGAGGTGTAACAGCCGTACAGCACATACCGCCCGGCCGACTGCTCCAGGCACACGCCGTTCTCGGTGAGGGCCACATTGTCCAGCTCGCCCCGGGTGAAGGCGTCGGTGCCGCTGAGAATATAAAGATTTTTCGCGTTCTGCATATCCCTTGTTTCCCGCTGCCGCCCGGGGCCGCGGCCCGCAAAAGCGGCTTCCTTTCTATGACTTTATGGTATCCCATTTGGGGGCGCACTGTCAAGCGCGGCGACGGCTTGCGCGCCGCCCGGTTTTTCTTTCTGTGATTGACATATTTTATCCGCCTCGTATACTTAAATCAGACGTCCGCTACACCGCCGGATCCGATCGGATCGAAACACAGAAGGGATGGCTCGTTTTATGGATCATTTTGAAAGCCGGTATGCCCGTCCGCTGATCGTTGTTCTTCTTGTCATTTTGCTCCTCTCGTTCGTTCCGATCGTGTGGATCTCGTTCTATTCCTACCCCGCCGCGGATGATTTTTCCTACGCCCTCAGCACCGCGCATGTGTGGCAGGAGACCCACTCATGGACGGCGGTTTTTTCCGCCGCGCTGGAGACCATGCGCGTATCCTATGAAAGCTGGAACGGGCTTTTTGCGGCCATCCTGCTCGCGAGCCTTCAGCCCATGGTCTTCGACCTGTCTTTGTACCCCGTCGGCGCGCTCATCCTCTTTTTTTCGTGCGTCGGTTCCCTTTGTCTGCTTTTTTGGGTGCTCTGCCGCCGTGTTTTTGCGTGTCCGCGCAGTTCGGCGGCGATCATTTCGCTCCTTCTCACCTTTTTGGCGTGTCAGTTCGTATATGACCCGGTGGAATCCTTCTTCTGGTTCACCGGGGGGATCCACTACACCCTTTCCCAATCCTTCGCCTTCTTCGTTCTGGCCTTGCTCGTGCTTGCGGTGACGATGCCGGCAAGGCGCGTTTTTCCTGTTCTGCTGACGATCGGCTGCCTGCCCTTTGCGGTTTACATCGGCGGCGGGAATTTCTCCACCAGCCTGGCGCTGCTCATGATCCTCTCCGCGCTTATTGTGCTCATCTGGCGGCAGAAAAAGAGAAAAGCCGCCGTCCTCGTTTTTGTCGTCTTCGCGGCGCTTTTTGCTTCCTTTCTGTGCAGCGTTTTATCCCCGGGTGCCGCACTGCGCCAGGAGATCGTCGGCGCAGCCAATTCCCCCGTCAAGGCGATCGCTCTTTCCCTCGTTTACGGCGGCTACGCCTTTGCCGACAGCACCACGCTGCCTGTGCTTTCGGCCTGGCTTTTCATCACCCCCCTGTTGTATCGGGCCGCATCCCGGTCTTCTTTCTCCTTTTCCCTGCCCCTTGTGCCCATCGTTTTGCTGTTTGGCGTCTTTTGCGCGCAGGGCACCCCTGTCTTCTACGCGATCGGTCTGAACATGCCCGAGCGGGTCATTAATATCATATACCTCAGCTATTACCCCTTCTTTCTTGTGGGGTGGTGGTACTTCCTCGGCCGGCTGTCCCGCCGGCGGCAGTGGACCGCCTGGTTTGCGCCCGTCAGCCGGCAGCTGAAAAAGGTGCCGCTCCCGTTTGTGCTGACCGGGTTCGTCCTTTTCTTTCTGGTGGGCTCGCTGGGCCTTGTTACGGTGGAAAAAGACCCTCAGACGGGCGGCGCTTCCTTTCAGGGCCTGCCATTCAGCGTGGAGGCCGCGCGCTCTGTCCTGTCCGGCCAGGCCGCGGACTTCCACAGCCAGCTCAAAGAGCGTGAGATTCTTTATACCACAAGCCCGCAGGACGTGATCGAAGTCGCCCCCTTGCGGGAGCATCCCTATCTTTTGTTCCAGCAGGACCTCTCCAGCGATGCCGGTTTTTGGGTCAATCAGGATGTGGCAAGCTTCTTTCACAAGGAGTCCATCCGCGTCTCGCCCCAGTAATCCCCTTTCCACCGCTGCCCCGCCGCCCTTCCGGGAGAATGCCGCGGGCATCCGGGTCTTTTCTCCCGGAAAATCCGGCGCGGAAAAATTTGCTTGTACATTTTCTTCCGAACTCGTATACTATAATCAGTTTCCGCGGCCCCGCGCCGCGGCCCCCGAAAATCCCAAAGCAAAGGTGTGTGCCATGAAGATCATCATTGCCGGCGACGGCAAGGTGGGCCTTGCCCTGACGCGGCAGCTGCTGCACGAGGGGCACGAGGTGACCATTGTCGATTCCAACCCTGTGGTGCTGCAGACGAACATGTACCAGTATGACGTGCTGGCGGTGCAGGGAAACGCCGCCACCATGGAGGCGCTGCGGCAGGCGCGGGTGGAGCAGGCGGACCTGCTCATCGCCGCCACCAGCGCCGACGAGATCAATCTGCTGTGCTGTGTGACTGCCAAGAAGATGAACAGCCGACTGCACACCATCGCCCGGGTGCGCAACCCGGACTACACCGAACAGCTCTTCGTCATGCGGGAGGAACTGGGCCTCTCCATGACCATCAACCCGGAACTGTCGGCCGCGCGGGAGATCTTTCATCTGCTGCAGTTCCCCAGCTTCCTTCACCGGGACAGCTTCGCCAAGGGCCGGGTGGAGATCGTGGGCCTGCGGGTGGACGAGCACAGCCGGCTGGACGGCGTGCCCCTGCACCAGCTGTACAAGATCGCCCAGGTGAAGGTGCTGGTGTGCGCGGTGCTGCGCAGCGGCCGGGCGTTCATCCCCGACGGCAGCTTCCAGCTGAAGAAGGGCGACCGCATCTTCGTCACCGCCCGGGCGGTGAACCTGGCCCAGCTGATCAAGAATCTGGGCATTGCGGAGCAGAAGATCCGCCGGGTGCTGCTGGTGGGCGGCGGCCACATCAGCTTTTATCTGGCCCAGCGCCTGCTGGACGCGGGCCTGAGCGTGAAGATCATTGAGCAGAACCCCGCCCGGGCCCGCTTTCTGGCGGAGAACCTGCCCCGGGCCTCGGTGGTGCTGGGGGACGGCTCCTCCCGCAGCCTGCTGGAAAGCGAGGGCCTGGCACAGGCCAATGCCCTGGTGAGCCTCACCGGCATGGACGAGGAGAACATCGTGCTGAGCATGTTCGCCCGCAGCCAGGGGGTGCCCAAGGTGGTGACCAAGGTCAACCGCCTGGAGTATGGTCACATGTTCGAGGAGCTGGACATCGGCAGCATCGTGAGCCCCAAGGAACTGACCAGCGCCCTGATCGCCCGCTATGTGCGCAGCATGCAGAACAAGACCGGCAAGATCCTGACCCTGCACCCCATCGCCGAGGGCAACGCGGCGGCCATGGAGTTCCGGGTGGACGAGAGCGTGCTCTACCGGTGTGTGGCCCTGAAGGACGTGCCCCTGCGCCGGGGGGTGCTGATCTCCTGCATCACCCATAGCGGCACCACCATCATTCCGGACGGCACCTCCCACTTTGACGTGGGCGACACGGTGGTGGCGGTGAGCACGCTGGACGCCCCCGTGCAGCAGATGAACGACCTGTTCGTGTGATCCGCAGGCCGCGGTTTTGTTTGGAGGAGGAAATGCACAGTTGAACTTTCGTGCGATCAACCACACCATCGGGCTCATCATCCTGCTGGAGATGGCATTCATGCTGCCCAGCCTGGCCTGGTGCTGGGTGGACCGGGATCCTGCCAGCGCCCGGGCCTTTGGCGCGGCCTTTGTGGTGATGGGCCTGTGCGCCCTGCTGTTCCTGCTGGTTGGCCGCCGCGCCCGGGGCAACTTTTTCGCCCAGGAGGGCTTTGTGACGGTGGCGGTCAGCTGGATCGTGCTGTCGCTGCTGGGCTGTCTGCCCTTCTACTTCAGCGGCGAGATCCCCCATTACGTCGACGCGCTGTTTGAGGTGGTGAGCGGCTTCACCACCACCGGCGCCTCCATCCTGGCGGACCCGGCCGAGATGAGCCGGGGCCTGTTGTTCTGGCGCAGCACAACGCACTGGCTGGGCGGCATGGGCATCCTGGTGTTCATGCTGGCCATCCTGCCCGCCCGCCAGGGCGGCACGCTGCACCTGATGCAGGCGGAGAGCCCGGGGCCCACCGTGAGCAAGTTCACCCCCCGCCTGCGGGAGACCAGCACCATCCTCTATGCCATCTACCTGGCGCTGACGGTGGTCTGCATCCTGCTGCTGCTGGCGGGAGGGATGCCCCTGTTCGACAGCCTGTGCACCGCCTTCGGCACCGCCGGCACCGGCGGCTTCGGCATCAAGGCGGACAGCATGGCCAGCTACTCCCCCTATCTGCAGTGGGTGGTCACGGTGTTCATGGCCCTGTTCGGGGTGAACTTCTCGGTGTACTACCTGCTGCTGATGCGCAAGGTGGGCCTGGCCGTGCGGGACGAGGAGGTGCGGCTGTATTTCCTCATCCTGCTGGCGTCCGGCGCGCTGATTGCCTGGGACATCCGGGACCTGATCCCCGATGTCTCCGACCGCATCCGCCACGCCTACTTCCAGGTGAGCAGCATCATGACCACCACCGGCTTTTCCACGGTGGACTTTGACGCCTGGCCCGCCTTTTCCAAGTCCATCCTGCTGTGCCTGATGGCGGTGGGCGCCTGCGCCGGGTCCACCGGCGGCGGCCTCAAGGTCATTCGCCTGAGCATCATGGTGAAGAGCCTGCGCCGCGCCGTGCGCCGCACCCTGCGCCCCAACAGCGTGCAGCTGGTGCGGGTGAACGGCAAGGTGCTGGGGGACGACGTGCTCCACAACGTGAGCGCCTACCTGGTGGCCTATGTGCTGATCGCCTTCGGCAGCTTCATGATCGTCTCGCTGGACGAGTTTTCGCTGGAGAGCAACCTCTCCGCCGTGTTCGCCTGCTTCAACAACATCGGCCCCGGCTTCGGCGCCGTCGGCCCGCTGGCCAACTACGACTGCTTCAGCGATCTTTCCAAACTGGTGCTCACGCTGGATATGCTGCTGGGCCGGCTGGAGATCTTCCCGCTGCTGGCGCTGGCCAGCCGCCACAGCTGGAGCCGCCGGCTGTGACACACCCCGGGGCCGCCTTTGCGGCCCCGTTTTTTTGCTTGTGCGCGATTTTGGGGCGGATGTATGCCCTTTCTGCCGGACCCCCTGACCACGGGTGCCTTTGGGGCGGCTGCGCGCCCCCTGCCCCGGGCGGAACGCCCCGGCCGCCCGCTTGTCCGCCCCCGAAAGGAAGCCTTCCGCCCGGCGCCGCACACGAAAAAATCCCCCTGCCAACGGCAGGGGGATTTTTTTACGCACAGGATATTTTTTAAAAAATATTCCAGATCGGAACTCAGGGGACGGCGCAACTCAGCCCTCTTCCCGGCGCCTGCGGCGGCGGAACAGGCCCCGAAAGCCGTCCTCCTCCTTGGCGCCCAGGGCGCGGGTGAGGATGCCCAGCAGCCCCGCTGCCAGCGCCGCGCCGCCAAAGACGGTGAGCACCTGGTCCCAGCGGCCGCCGAGGGCGTCCAGCAGCGCGGTGAGTCGGTCAAGGTCCATAGGGATCTCCTCTCCTTGGGGCTTCAGCGGGGGGTGGCGACGCTCTGGCGCACCTGGGCCCGCTTGAGTTTGGCGGCGGCCAGTTCCCGGTCCCGGGGGGACAGATCGCCCTGTTCCAGCTGCCGCCGGGCATCCGCCTCGGAGGCCCGGGCGCGCTCCGGGTCGATGTCCTCGGCCCACTCAAAGGTGTTGGCCATCAGCCGCACATGGCCGCCGGCCACCGCCAGCATGCCGCCGATGCAGGCCGCGCGGCGCACGGCGCCCCCTTCCAGGGTGACCCGGGCCTCGCCCATGCCCACCGCGGTGAGGTAGTCGCAGTGGCGGGCCAGGATGGCCACGTCCCCCACGATGGTGCGGCAGAAGAGCTTTTCGGCCATGCCGTCAAAGGCCTGGCCGCCGGGGGTGACGATCTGCAACGGAAAGCTGCTCATGCGGTCTCACCTTTCTTTGCTGCCGCGACCACCTCGTCGATGGTGCCCTTGAACAGGAACGCCGACTCGGGCAGGTCGTCGTGTTTGCCCTCCAGGATCTCCTTGAAGCCCCGGATGGTCTCCTTCAGGGGCACATACCGCCCCTCCATGCCGGTGAACTGCTCGGCCACGGTGAAGGGCTGGCTGAGGAAGCGCTGGATCTTGCGGGCGCGGTTGACGGTGATCTTGTCCTCTTCGCTCAGCTCGTCCATGCCCATGATGGCGATGATGTCCTGCAGTTCCTTGTAGCGCTGCAGCACCTGCTGCACGCCGCGGGCCACCTCATAGTGCTCCTCGCCCACCACGTCGGGAGAGAGGATGCGGCTGGTGGAGTCCAGCGGGTCCACCGCCGGGTAGATGCCCAGGCTGGAGATGGCGCGGGACAGAACGGTGGTGGCGTCCAGGTGGGCGAAGGTGGTGGCGGGGGCGGGGTCGGTCAGGTCGTCCGCCGGCACATACACCGCCTGCACGCTGGTGATGGAGCCCTCCTTGGTGGAGGTGATGCGCTCCTGCAGCGCGCCCATCTCGGTGGCCAGGGTGGGCTGGTAGCCCACGGCGCTGGGCATACGGCCCAGCAGCGCCGACACCTCGCTGCCCGCCTGGGTGAAGC
>DWYI01000053.1 GCA_019118765.1 Candidatus Allofournierella merdavium
TGGGCCGCCAGCGGGGCACCGGCCTGGGCGGCGGGCACGACGAGCGGGAGCAGACCCTCAACCAGATGCTGGTGGAGATGGACGGCTTCGGCGCCAACGAGGGCGTCATCGTCATCGCCGCCACCAACCGGGCGGACATCCTGGACCACGCCCTGCTGCGCCCCGGCCGGTTCGACCGGCAGGTGTATGTGGGCCTGCCGGACATCAAGGGCCGGGAGGAGATCCTGAAGGTGCACACCCGCCACAAGCCCCTCGCCCCCGACGTGAACCTCAAGACCATCGCCCGCACCACCGTGGGCTTCTCCGGCGCGGACCTGGAAAACCTGGTGAACGAGGCGGCCCTGCTGGCCGCCCGCCGGGGCAAGAAGGCCATCACCGAGCAGGAGATCGAGGAGGCCAGCATCAAGGTGGTGGCCGGCCCCGAGAAGAAGAGCCGGGTGGTCACCGAGAAGGAAAAGCGCCTCACCGCCTACCACGAGGCGGGCCACGCCATCACCCACTACTACTGCAAGACCGCCGACCCGGTGCATGAGATCTCCATCATCCCCCGGGGCATGGCCGGCGGCTATACCATGAGCCTGCCCGAGAAGGACCAGACCTACGTCACCAAGACCCAGATGCAGGAGCAGATCGTCACCCTGCTGGGCGGCCGGGTGGCCGAGCTGCTGGTGCTGGACGACATCTCCACCGGCGCCTCCAACGACCTGGAGCGGGCCACCAAGACCGCCCGCGCCATGGTCACCCGCTACGGCTTCTCCGAGCGGATGGGCCCGGTGGTCTACGGCTCCGACCCCGGCGAGACCTTCCTGGGCCGTGACTTCACCCAGGGCCGGGGCTATTCCGAGACCATCGCCGCCGAGATCGACAGCGAGATCCGCGACATCGTGGACGAGGCATTCGAGACCGCCCGCCGCATGCTCACCGAGCACCGGGACCAGCTGGAAGTGGTGGCCCAGGCCCTGATCCGGCGGGAGAAACTCAGCGGCGAGGAGTTCAAGACCCTGATGGAGGGCGGCCAGCTGCCCGAGGACGAGGCAAAGCCCGCGGCTCCCGAGGCACCCCAGGCGCCCGAAGCGCCCGCCGCCCCCGAGGCGCCCGCCCAGACGACCGAGCCCGCGCAGGCGGCGGAGCCCGCCCAGACCGCGGAGTCTGCCGAGACCGCGGAGCCGGCCGCACCCGCGGAGGGCGCGGAGCAGTCCCCGGAGCCGGACGGCGAGCCCCGGCCGTGAACGACCGTTCGTGAAAGGGAAAGGAGCGATCCTGCATGGAAGAAAATTTTGACCTGTTGGCCCAGTCCCGCGCAAATTACTTCACCAAGGGCAGCCCGGTGCAGTTTGTCAAGGTGGAACTGCTGAAGGGCGATGTGAGCGGCGACATCGCCGTCTGCCTGTCCTTCAAGAACATCACCGCCAACCCCCTCACCCAGCTGCAGATCACCTTCAAGTGCAAGGACCGCAGCGGCGCGGTGGTCTGCCAGGATCAGTTCGTCTACGAGGGGCTGAACGCCTCCCACGGCGAGGTGTTCGGCGCGGATGACGCGGTGTATATCAGTTCGTCGCCCATCGGCAGCGTGGAGGTGGAGCTGGGCACGGCCCGCTTCGCCGACGGCAGCGCCGTGGACCTGACCGGCTATCCCCGCGTGCGGCTGACCCCGCCCAAGAAACTGCCCCCCGAACTGGCGGAAAAACTCTGCGAGCGCACCCGCAAAGAGGGCCTCACCGTGGTGCCTCAGGTGCTGGACGAGGGCTGGTATTGCGCCTGCGGCGCCTTCCATCCCCGGGAGGAGGACGGCGTGTGGTGCAGCGAGTGCGGCTCCGACCGCATCCTGCTGCAGAACACCCTGTCCAGCCTGCTGCAGAGCAATACCAGCGCGCCTGCCACCGACGACGAGCCCACCCGCATGGTGCCGCCCGTCCGCCAGGAGGAGCCCACCCGCGCGGTGCCGCCCCTCTCGGGGCGCCCCGCCCCCGCGGCGCCGGTGGAGGAGGACGACGATGTGATCGTCGCCCCGCCCCGCCGGGCCGCCCGGCCCGCCCCGCAGCCTGCCGCCCAGCCTTACGCTTCCCGCGGCCAGTACCAGGCGCAGGATCAGTACGAGGAGGAGTATGATGAGCCGGAGGAGGATCCCCGGGATGTGATCGCCGGGCGGATCATCCGCTGGGCGCCCCCCATCACCGCGGTGCTCTGCGCCATCATCGCCGCCGTGGGCTTCATCCTCACCCTGTAACGATCTCACAAAAGCGGCCCTGCCGGAAAAGCCGGCGGGGCCGCTTTTTCGGCCCCATCCGCGGGCGCGGCATCCCTTGACATTTTGTGGCCGGGCGTGGTTAAATAAATTTGTATGCGCAAAATATAGTAGAACAAGCCCCCGGTGGGGGACGAAGGAGAGAGCGGTTTGGCAAAAAAACAGGAATACTCAAACGAGAGCATCGTCAGCCTCAAGGGTGCGGACCGGGTGCGCAAGCGCCCGGCGGTCATCTTCGGCTCCGACGGGGTGGAGGGGTGCGCCCACGCCATCTTCGAGATCCTCTCCAACTCCATCGACGAGGCCCGGGAGGGCTACGGCGACCGCATCGTGCTCACCCGCTTTAAGGACGGCAGCATCCAGGTGGAGGATGCCGGCCGGGGCATCCCGGTGGACTACAACCCCAAGGAGGAGCGGTATAACTGGGAACTGGTCTTCTGCGAGATGTACGCCGGCGGCAAGTACACCGCCGGCGAGGACAACTATGAGTACTCCCTGGGCCTGAATGGTCTGGGCCTGTGCGCCACCCAGTACGCAAGCGAGTGGATGACCGCCGACGTCTGGCGGGACGGTTTCCACTACCACATCGACTTCAAAAAGGGCGAGCCGGTGGGCGGCCTGCAAAAAGAGCCTGCCGCCCGCCACAAGACCGGCACCACCATCCGCTGGAAGCCGGACGCCGAGGTGTTCACCGACGTGAACGTGCCCGCCCAGTATTTCCTGGACACCATGAAGCGGCAGGCGGTGGTGAACGCCGGCCTTACCCTGGTGCTGGTGGACGAGACCGGCCCGGAAAAGACCACCACCACCTTCTTCTATGAAAAGGGCATCGAGGACTATGTGAATGAGATCGCCGGGCTGGACGCCATGACCCCGGTGGTGTACTGCGAGTCCACCGCCATGGCCCGGGACCGGGAGGACCAGCCGGAATACAAGGTCAAGATGAGCGCCGCCTTCTGCTTCTCCAACAAAACGCAGCTGCTGGAGTACTACCACAACTCCAGCTGGCTGGAGCACGGCGGCAGCCCCGACCGGGCGGTGCGCACCGCCTTTGTCGGCCAGATCGACGCGTTCCTCAAGAACAAGGGAATGTACAAAAAGGGCGAGAGCAAGATCACCTTCGCCGACGTGCAGGACTGCCTCATCTACGTCTCCAGCAGCTTTTCCACCCGCACCAGCTACGAGAACCAGACCAAAAAGGCCATCACCAACAAGGGCGTGGCCCAGGTGATGACCGAGTTTCTGAAGCACAACCTGGAGGTCTATTTCCTGGAAAAGCCGGACGAGGCCCAGAAGCTGTGCCAGCAGGTGCTCATCAACAAACAGAGCCGCGAGCACGCCGAAAAGACCCGCCAGTCCATCAAAAAGACCATGGTCAGCCAGATGGACATCGCCAACCGGGTGCAGAAATTCGTGGACTGCCGCACCAAGGACCCCGCCCGCCGCGAACTCTACATCGTGGAGGGCGACTCCGCCATGGGCGCGGTCAAGACCAGCCGCGACTCGGAGTATCAGGCCATCATGCCGGTGCGGGGCAAGATTTTGAACTGCCTCAAGGCGGACTATGACCGCATCTTCAAAAGCGAGGTCATCACCGACCTCATCAAGGTGCTGGGCTGCGGCGTGGAGCTGGGCGGCAAGAGCAAAAAGGACCTGGCCACCTTCAATCTGGACAACCTGCGCTTCAACAAGGTGGTCATCTGCACCGACGCCGACGTGGACGGCTACCAGATCCGCACCCTCATCCTCACCATGATCTACCGGCTGGTGCCCACCCTCATCCAGGAGGGCTACGTCTACATCGCCGAGAGCCCGCTGTACGAGATCAACACCAAGGCCCGCACCTTCTTCGCCTACACCGAGCCGGAAAAGGCCAGCATCCTTTCCCGCATCGGGGAAAAGGAGAAGTACACCATCCAGCGCTCCAAGGGCCTGGGCGAGAACGACCCCGAGATGATGTGGCTCACCACCATGAACCCGGAGAGCCGCCGTCTCATCAAGGTGGAGCCGGAGGAGGCCGAGCGCACCGCCGCGATGTTCGATCTGCTGCTGGGCGACAACCTGGCCGGCCGCAAGGAGCACATCGCCGAGCACGGCGCCGAGTATCTGGACGAGCTGGACCTCTCCTGACGGCAGATTTGTGAGGTAGAACGAGAATGGCAAAAAAACAGACGAAAAAAACTGCGCCCGTCCGGCCCCAGCTGGGCGACAACGTGGAGATCCCCGGCGCCGGCGTGGTGGTGCATTCGCCCATCACCGAAACGCTGGAACAGAACTATATGCCCTACGCCATGAGCGTCATCGTCAGCCGCGCGCTGCCGGAGATCGACGGCTTCAAGCCCGCCCACCGCAAGCTGCTCTACACCATGTACGAGATGGGCCTGCTCAAGGGCGCGCGCACCAAAAGCGCCAACATCGTGGGCAGCACCATGCACCTGAACCCCCACGGCGACGCCGCCATCTACGACACCATGGTGCGCATGGGCCGGGGCAACGAGAGTCTGCTGGTGCCCTTTGTGGATTCCAAGGGCAACTTCGGCAAGGCATACAGCCGGGACATGGCCTGCGCCGCCAGCCGCTACACCGAGGCGAAACTGGAGCCGGTGTGCGAGGAGCTCTTCCGGGACATCGACAAGGACACGGTGGAGTTCGTGCCGAACTACGACGGCACCACCACCGAGCCCACCCTGCTGCCGGTGACCTTTCCCACCATCCTGGCCAACAACACCCTGGGCATCGCCGTGGGCATGGCCTCCAACATCTGCTCCTTCAATCTGGCCGAGCTGTGCGAGACCACCGTGGCCCTGATGAAGGACGAGGGCCACGACCTGCTCTCCACCCTGCCCGCCCCGGACTTTGTGGGCGGCGGCGAAATTCTGTACAACGAGGCCGAACTGCGCAAAATTTACGACACCGGCCGGGGCAGCGTGCGGGTGCGGGCCGTCTGGAACTACGAAAAGGACGGCAACATGATCGAGATCACCCGCATCCCGCCCACCACCACCGTGGAGGCGGTGATGGACAAGATCGCCGAACTGGTGAAGGGCGGCAAGGTGAAAGAGATCAGCGACATGCGCGACGAGACCGACCTGAACGGCCTCAAGCTGACCATCGACTTAAAGCGCGGCCAGGACCCGGAAAAACTCATGCAGAAGCTTTTCCGCCTCACCCCCCTGGAGGACAGCTTCGCCTGCAACTTCAACGTGCTGGTGGGCGGCCAGCCCCGGGTGATGGGCGTGGGGGAGATCCTCACCGAGTGGGTGGCCTTCCGGGCCGAGTGCGTGCGCCGGCGCACTTACTTTGACCTCAAAGGCAAGGAAAAACGGATGCACCTGCTGAAGGGCCTGGAGGCCATCCTGCTGGACATCGACAAGGCCATCTCCATCGTCCGGGAGACGGAGGAGGAGGAAGAGGTGGTGCCCAACCTGATGATCGGCTTCGGCATCGACCAGGTGCAGGCGGAGTATGTGGCCGAGATAAAACTGCGCCACCTCAACCGGGAGTACATCCTCAAGCGCACCAAAGAGATCGAGGAGCTGGCGGGGGAGATCGAGCGCCTCAATGAGATTTTGAAGAGCCCGGCGAAGATCCGCCGCATCATCATGGACGAACTCTCGGCGGTGGCAAAAAAATACGGCCAGCCCCGCCGCTGCCCCATCCTCTACGACGCCCCCGAGCCCGAGGAGGCCGCCGAGGAGGACACCATGCCCGATTATCCCGTCACGGTGTTCTTCACCCGGGAGGGCTACTTCAAGAAGATCACCCCCCAGTCGCTGCGCATGAGCAGCGAGCAGAAGCTGAAAGAGGGGGACGAGGTGCGCTGGCAGTGCGAGACCCACAACACCGCCTGGCTGCTCTTCTTCACCAACCGGCACCAGGTCTACAAGTGCCGCGCCGGCGATTTCGCCGACACCAAGGCCAGCGTGCTGGGCGACTTTGTGGCCGTGAAGCTGGGCATGGAGGAGGGGGAAACGCCGGTGTTCCTGGCGGTCACCGACGACTACAAGGGCCATATGCTCTTCTTCTTCCAGAACGGCAAGTGCGCCCGCATCCCCCTTGCCAGCTACGCCACCAAGCAGAACCGCAAAAAGCTGCTCAACGCCTACAGCGACAAATCGCCCCTGGCGGCCATGCTGCAGCTGCCGGAGAGCGAGGAGCTGGCGGTGCGCACCAGCGCGGGCAGGCTGTTGCTGGTGCACTCCACCCAGATCAGCGAAAAGGCCACCCGCGACTCAGCGGGCGTGGCGGTCATCACCCTGAAGAAAAACCAGACCATCGAGAGCGTTAAGCCCGCCTCTTCGATGGAACTGGCCAACCCCCACCGCTACCGGGTGCGCACCCTGCCCGCCGCCGGCGCGCTGCTGCGCCAGGAGGACCAGGCCGAACAGCTGCAGCTGAGCCTGTGAAGCCGCCTCGGGCCAAGATTTTCCTTGCATTTTACAGGGCCTTGTGCTATGATGTTTTTTGCATAAAAGTGTGTATTAAAAGCTAAGGAGCGTTTATACTATGAGTGTTATCGAGATCGTTTGCGGCGTCGTGCTGATGCTGGTGGCCGTGGCCATCATCTTCCTCACCCTGGCGCAGGAGTCCAAGGGCAGGGGCCTGTCCGGCGCGATCATGGGCGAGGGCGGCATGATGGAGGCGGGCCGCACCCGCCGCAAGGACGTGAAGCTGGCCAGAGCCACCCGCATTCTGGGGGCTGTGTTCCTGGTGGTCATCGTGCTGGTGAGCATCGTCAGCGTCATGGAGTAAATCCGCATCTTCCAGGGGGTTCGCAGCGGCGGGCCCCCTTTTTGTGAATCGCCCCACGGGGGCACGAGGTAGTGTATATGTCCATTCGATCCAAGATCCTGCGGGAACTGGAAAAAAAGCCCCGTCGGCTGGGGGAACTGAAAAGCATGCTGGGCAACGACAAAAAGGTCCAGCGGGCGGTGGAGGAACTGGTGGAGAGCGGCCGCGTCCAGTACAAAAACGGCGCCTGCTTCCTCACCAGGGGCGGTCTTGCGGACGCCGCCCTGCCCTGCCGGCTGGTCAAGCTGGGGGAGAACTTCGCCTTTGCCTCCCAGGCCGACGGGCCGGACATCTTCATCCCCGGCCGGGGCCTCAATGGCGCCATGCCCGGCGACGGGGTGCTGGTGAAACTGTTTGACAAGCCCAAGGTGGCCGGCAGCCTGGAAGGGGAGGTGCTGACGGTCACGGAGCCCCGAGACACCTTCGTGGGCGTGGTGGTGGCCGAGAAGGGCAAACTGTTCCTCTCGCCGGACGACTGCCCCTTTTTGCGCCTGCAGATCAAGAAGAGCGCCGCCGGCGGGGTGCGCCCCGGCGACAAGGCGGCGGTGGAACTGCTGGAGCGGGGAAGCGACTACGCCGACCACCGGGCGGGGGTGGCCATGCGCTTCGGCAGCGCCGAAAAGGCCCGCCAGTGCGTGCGGGCGCTGCTCTACGCCGCCGGCCGCAGCCGCCAGTTCCCCGACAAGGTGAAGGCGGAGGCCCGGACGATCGCCGAGCCCGGCCCGGCGGACTTCAAAAAGCGGCTGGATCTGCGGGCCGAGCCCATCTTCACCATCGATTCCGCCGAGACCAAGGACATCGACGACGCCATCAGCATCTCCGCCAGCGCCGACGGCTGGCAGCTGGGGGTGCACATCGCGGACGTGAGCCACTATGTGCGCGCCGGCAGCGCGCTGGACAAGGAGGCGTTGGAGCGGGGCACCTCGGTGTATTTTGCCGACAGCGTCATCCCCATGCTGCCCCGGCAGCTGTCCAACGGGGTGTGCAGCCTCAACGAAGGGGTGGACCGGCTGGCTTTCTCCTGCATCATCCAGCTGGACAAGACCGGCGCCATCCAGAACTTCCGCTTTGAAAAGACCGTCATCCGCAGCCGGGTGAAGGGCGTGTATTCCGAGATCAACGCCCTGCTGGCGGGCGCGGCCGACGAGGCGCTGGTGGAGAAATACGCCCCGGTGGCCTCGCAGCTGCCGGTGATGGCCCAGCTCTATCAGCGGCTGGCCGCGGCCCGCAAGGCCCGGGGCTGCATCGACATCGAGACCGACGAGGCAAAGCTGGTGCTGGACGAGGAGGGCCGCTGCGTGGAGCTGGAAAAGCGGCAGCGGGGCCTGTCCGAGCGGATGATCGAGGAGTTCATGCTGCTGGCCAACCAGTGCGCGGCCAAACTTGCCCGCATCCACAAGCTGCCCTTTGTCTACCGGGTGCACGAGAGCCCCAACGCCGAAAAGACCGAGCGCCTGCGGGACCTTTTGCACCTGGCGGGTCTCAACGCCAGTTTCAAGGGCGACGCGCCCACCGTGGCGGAACTGGCCGCCCTGCTGGACGCCACCCGGGGCAAGCCGCTGGAGCGGGCGGTGCACATGGGGGTGCTGCGCAGCATGGCCAAGGCCTGCTACGAGCCGGTGCCCAAGGGCCACTTCGGCCTGGCCCTGCGGGACTACGCCCATTTCACCAGCCCCATCCGGCGCTATCCGGACCTGGCCATCCACCGCATCCTCAGCGATTACTGCGCCGGGGTGAGCGCCCGGGAACTGGAAAGCCGCTACATCGCCTTCGCCGCCGAAGCCAGCGAGCGCTCCAGCGCCGCCGAGGTGGCCGCCATGCAGCTGGAGCGCAGCGCCGACAGCTGCTACAAGGCGGAGTATATGGCAACCCATCTGAACGAGACCTTTGCGGGGCGGGTGTCCGGCGTCAGCCGGCACGGCTTTTTCGTGGAACTGGACAACACCGCCGAGGGCTTTGTCAGCGCCGACACCCTGGGCGGCGAGCCGGAGCTGGTGGAGGGCTTCAGCCTGCGGGCGGGCCGCCGCCGCTGGCAGCTGGGCGAGCAGGTGTTCGTAAAGGCCGTGGCGGCCAACGTGGCCCTGGGCCGGGTGGATTTCGAACTGGCGGATGCGGCAGCGGAATAAATAAGGGAATATTTGCCTAAACTGGTGGCATAAACCTTTTTTGAGGAAGAAAGGGGAGTGCACACCATGGGCCTTGCGCTGTTGTTTGCAAAGTCCGCCTCCGCCCAGTCCGATCTCGCCGCCCTCCGGCCGACCTGCCGCGGCCCGGAGCAGCTGGAGCAGGACCTGCGGGACTGCATGGCGGACATGCGTCAGAACCAGATGCTGTTCGATCTGGAGACCGAGCCGGAGCTCATCGACCAGCGCATTTACGAATACCAGGCGATCCAAAGCCGCTATCGCTATCTGCAGCGGCAGGCCCGGGCCGCGGGGCTGCGGGCCATTTTGTGAGCGGGGCGGCCTGGCCGGTGTGGGCCGCCGCCGCGGCGGTCCTGCTGGCGGTGGGCCTTGCCGCGGCAAAGCACCGGCGCCCGCTGGCGGCCGCCTTTGGCAACGCGGTGGCGGGCGTGGCGGCCCTGGGGGCGGTAAACGTGCTGGCCCCCTTCACCGGCGTGGGGCTTGCCCTCAACTGGTTCACCTCCTTCATGGCGGTGGTGCTGGGGGCGCCGGGGGTCATCTGCCTGCTGGCCCTGCGGCTGCTGCTGCGGACATAACACAACAAAAAGGGCGTTCCCTTTGGCGGGGAACGCCCTTTTTGGCGGAAAACGACCGGACCGTAAGCCGGGTTCTGTATTAAACGACAATCTATCTTGGCCTTGCGTCGCCGCAAGGCTCACGCCACCTCCGGGGCGCGCGGGGCGCGCTGTATGCCCCATACGGGTGTTGCTTCTGGTAGGGTTTACATAGCCGCAAAGTCGCCAGTGCGCTGGTGAGCTCTTACCTCGCCTTTCCATCCTTACCGCGAAAACGCGGCGGTTTCTTTCTGTTGCACTATCCCTGGGGTCGCCCCCGGCTGCCGTTAGCAGTTACCATTCCCCTGTGAAGCCCGGACTTTCCTCAGAGCGGACGTGATGCCGCCCCGCTGCCGTATGTTC
>DWYI01000054.1 GCA_019118765.1 Candidatus Allofournierella merdavium
CCTCGTTTAGCTGTACAATCTTGTCGGACATGGTTTGCTGTCTCCTTTCGGAATGGTGTGTCGCGACTTCATTCTACCAGAGTTCTGCAAACCATGTCTTTTTATTTTTGCGAAACTTATTGTACCTTATCCATCTCTATCCTACCACAAGGAGTTTTTTTATGCCCTTTTTCTGTTCAACTATTTAATTCTTACCGAACCACACGTCTAACGTGTGGTTTTGGGATACAAAAAAGCAAGGCATGAAATTCATGCCTTGCCTTTTTCATGTTCGGGGCCGGCCCGGTTTGGGGGCGCGGGCCTCTCACGGCCGGGGGCCGTACTTGGGCGCGGGCTTTGCCTCCTGCGCCGCGGAAGGGGCAGCGGCCGGAGGCGCAGAGGGGGCAGCGGCCGGAGGCGCAGAGGGGGCAGCGGCCGGGGGCGCGGAAGGCGCGCCGGTGGGCGCGGGGCCGGCGGGCGGCGGCAGGATGGGTTTGGAAGGCCGGCGGCGGCGCGCCAGGCGCAGGGCGGCAAAGATCACCAGCGCGATGACCGCCAGCACCAACAGCACCGGCAGCAGGTAGATGACGCCGATGGCCACGTCCTGCACCCCGTTGGCGAAGTTATGCCAGCTGTCTTTGAACGCGGTGACGGCGCGGGAGCCGAAATCGTTGCTCACGGGGGTGAGCAAGCGCACCTCGTCCAGCGACACCTCCACGGTGGAGTAGGCCAGCAGGCTGTCGTAGACCCGCTGCTGGCCGGTGTAGCTCTCGATCTCGTAGCGCACCTGGGCCAGCTGCTCCTCAATGGCCAGCAGGTCCGCCAGGTCCCCCGCCTGGCCCGCCAGTTCCAGCAGCCGGGCCTCCTGGGTGCGCAGGCTCTCCAGCCGGGCCTCCAGGTCCACATAGTCGGCGGTGACGTCGTCGGTGGTCTCGCTCTTGTAGGTCACGCTGCCGGCGGCGGACGCGTCGTTCAAAAAGGCGGCGTAGTTGTCGGCGGGCACCCGGAAGGTGTAGCGCACCCAGCGGGTGCCGGCGTCGGCGCTGCCGCCCTCATCGCTGTTCTCCACCCAGGCGCCGGCCGTTTCGGCCGCCCGCAGCAGCGCGTCCCGGGTGGTCTCAAACGCCTCTGTCTCCATCTCCAGCGAGGCGTTGTAGATGATCTTGCGCCCGTCCTGGGGGGTCAGCCGGTCGGCGTCGGTGCCGGAGAGGCCCGCGTCGCCGCTCTCGCCGCCGGTGGAGTAGTCCATCGTGCTGTCATATGCGGTCTCCGGGGCCGCGGCGGTGCCGCCGGAATTTGCCCCGCAGCCGGCCAGCAGCCCGGCCGCCAGCGCCAGCGTCAGCAAGAGGCTCATGGTTCGTCTCATGGTGTTCCCTCCTCTTATGCTCTGTGCCCCGGCCGCCGGGCCGCGGGCTCTTCTTGTTTTGTAAACGAGCAAGCGGCGTCGATTATTGCGCCCGCCCGCTAAATACAGTATAATAGACAAAGTATGCCGGCGCAACCAGTCCGGCCAGAGAACACAGCAAAGGAAGTGTGCCCATGAATTTTATGGTAGGTCAGAGCGGGGGCCCCACCGCCGTCATCAACGCCAGCCTGGCCGGCGTGTTCGAGACCGCCCGCGACAGCGGCGCGGGGCGGGTGCTGGGGATGCAGCACGGCATCGAGGGGCTTTTGAAGGGCCAGGTGGCGGACCTGAACCGCCTGTTCGACAGCGACCTTTCCATCGAACTGCTCAAGCGCACCCCCTCCTCCTATCTGGGCAGCTGCCGCTACAAGCTGCCCGAGCCGGTGGCGGGGGACGAGGTGTACGAGACGCTGTTTGAGCTGTTCGCCCGCCACCGGATCGACGCGGTGCTCTACATCGGCGGCAACGACAGCATGGACACCATCGCGAAGCTCGCCGCCTACGGCGAGGCCGTCGGCAGCCCCATCCGCTTTGTGGGGGTGCCCAAGACCATCGACAACGACCTGGTCTGCACCGACCACACCCCGGGCTTTGGCTCGGCGGCGAAGTACATCGCCACCATCATGAAGGAGATCATCCGGGATGCGGGCGTCTACGACCTGCGCAGCGTGACGGTGGCGGAGATCATGGGCCGCCACGCCGGCTGGCTGGCGGGGGCTGCGAGCCTGGCCAAGGGGGAGGACTGCGACGGGCCGGACCTGATCCTGCTGCCGGAGGTGCCCTTTGACCCGAAACTGTTTTTGCGGCGGGTGGACCGGCTGCAAAAACAGAAGGAGAACGTGGTGATCGCCGCCAGCGAGGGCGTGAAGGACCGGGAAGGCCGCTTTCTCTGCGACCTGGCGGGGGACGGCGGCGCGCTGGACGCCTTCGGCCACAAGGCGATGCTCTCGGGCACCGGCCGCTACCTGGCGGGGCTGATCCAGCGGGAACTGGGCTGCAAGAGCCGGGCCATCGAGCTCTCCACCCTGCAGCGGTGCGCGGGGCATCTGGCCAGCCGCACCGACGTGGACGAGGCCTACCGGGTGGGCGGCGCGGCGGTGACCGCCGCGCTGGAAGGGCGCACCGGCTGCATGGCCGCCCTCAAGCGGCTGGGCGACCGGCCCTATCTGTGCGGCACCGAACTGGTGGACGTGCACCAGGTGGCCAACGCGGAAAAGACGGTGCCGCTGGAGTGGATCGAGCCGGACGGGATGCATGTGAACGGGGCCTTTGAGGCCTATGCCCGGCCGCTGATCCAGGGGGAACTGACCCCCATGTTCGTGAACGGCGTGCCCCGGCACATCACCCTGTAACACACAAAGACAGCCGCCCCGGCGGGAGGAGCATCCTCCTGCCGGGGCGGCGTTTTGTTCACAGTTCCCGCAGGGCCATGTGGCTGCCCCGGGGCGTTTTGGTGATGAGCACCTGTTTTTCCAGCCGCTGCCGCAGTTCGGCCACATGGCTGATGATGCCCACCAGCCGGTTGCCGTCCGCCAGGCTTTGCAGGGTGGCGATGGCCTTTTCCAGGCTGTCCTCGTCCAGGCTGCCGAAGCCCTCGTCCACAAAGAGGGTGTCGATCTGCACCCCGCCGGCGTACTGCTGGATCACGTCCGACAGGCCCAGCGCCAGCGCCAGCGCCGCCTGGAAGGTCTCGCCGCCGGAGAGCGAGCGCACGCTGCGCCGCTTGCCGGTGTAGTTGTCCAGCACGTCCAGGTCCAGGGCGCTCTGGCCCCGGCTCTCCGCCCGGCCGTGGCACAAAAGCTGGTACTGCCCGCCGGTCATGGCGGCCAGCCGCCGGTTGGCGGCGGCCACCGCGCTCTCAAAGTAGGCCACCAGCACATACTGCTCGAACTGCTGCTTGCCCAGCCCCCCCACCAGGGTGCCCCCGGCGGTGCGGTGGAGCCGGTCGGCCAGCTGAGCCCGGCGGCGGGCGGCGTCGGTCCGCTTTGCCAGGGCCTTCACCCGGGCGCAGGCGTCCCGGTTGGCGGCCAGGCGGGTGGAGAGGGCCTGCCACCGGTTTTGCAGCGCGGTGCGGCGGACGTTCAGGTCGGTGAGGGCGGCGGACAGGGCCTGCTCGGCGGCGGGATCGGCGGCGCGGGCCAGGTCCGCCTGGCGCTGGGCCGCCAGCTGCCGGGCGGCGGCCAGCTGTTCACAGAAGGCCTGCCAATCCCGCTCGCCCCCTTCCAGGTCGGCGGCGAGTTTCTCCGCCCCGGCCTGCGCCTGGGCCAGCGCCCGACGCGCCCCGGCCTCGTCGGCAAAGGGCAGGCTGGCCCCCAGTTCCTCCTCCAGGGTGCGGGCGGCGGACAGCTGCGCCGCGAGCCGGGTGTTCTCCTCCGCCAGCGTCTGCCGGCGCGTCCTGCACGCCTCCAGTTTGTTGCGGCAGTCGGGCAGGCTCTGTCCGGCCCGCTCCCCCGCCTCGGCCTCTCGCCGGGCGGCGGCGGCTTCGGCCTGGGCCGCGGCGCGGGCGGCCTCGCCCGCTGCCCTGGCCTCCTTCAGCGCCAGGGCAGCGGCCCGGGGGGTGTCGGGGGCCTGCTGGCCCCACTGGGCCAGGGCCGCGGCGGCCAGCCGCAGGAATTCCTGCCGGGCGGCCTCGTCGGCGGCCTGGGCCGCGCCGCTGGCCTCGGCGGCCTTTTGGTACGCCGTGTGCAGGCGTTCCAGCGCTTCCTTCGCCGTTTGCAGGCCGGCCCGGTCGGGCGCGCCCTCCGCCGGCTTCGCGGGGGCGGGGTGGTGCAGGCTGCCGCACACCGGGCAGGGCGCGTTCTCGGCCAGATTCGCGGCCAGCAGCCCCGCCTGCCCCTGCCAGAACAGGGCCTCGGCGGTGTCGTACTCCCCTTTTGCCCGGGTGTATTCCTGTTGGGCGGCGGTGAAGGAGGCCGCCGCGTCCAGGGCGGCCTGCTGCGCCCCCCGCAGGCGGCGGGCGGCGGTGAGCGCCGTGTCGGTCTGGGCAAGGCGGAGGGTCAGGGCGTCGAGAGAGGCCTCGGCGGCGGTCTGGCGCCGGCGTGCCTCCTGCGCCCCTTTCTCCTGCTCGGCAAGGCGGGCGCTCTCCTCTTCCAGCCGCGCCTCCTCTTCACCGGCGGCACGCCGGTCCGCCTCGCACTGTTTCAGCCCCTCTTCCAGTTTTTTTCGCAGAGCGCGCTGTTCTTCCCGCCGCTGGTAGGCGGGCAGCTGGCCCTCCTGCCGGCGGACCTCCAGTTCCGCCTGCTCCCGGGCGGCGCGCACCTGGGCCAGGGCGGCGTGCTGCCGCTCTTTGTCCGCCTGCTGGCCTTCCAGCTGCGCCAGCTGCCGGGCGGCCTCGCCGGCGGCGGTGTGGAGCGCGGCGGCCTGCCGTGCGGCCTCCAGCCTGGCGGCGGTGGCCTGGGCCTCATCGTCCAGGGCTTTGCTCTCGGCCGCGGCGGCGGCGCAGGCGGCCTCGTCGTCGGCGCAGAGGGCGGCGGCCAGCGTGAGTATCTCGTCGCACCGCCAGACGGCGGCCTCGTCCTTCAATCTCTCGCCCAGCTGCCGGGCGGTCTCCCCCTCCTGGGGCAGCTTGAAGCCCTCCAGCGCCTGCCGCAGGGCGGCGGTCTTTTGTTCGGCGTCCCGGGCGGCCTCGCCGGCGGCGGCGCGCAGCTTGTCCTGCACGGCGCGGCAGCCGGCGGTGCCGAAGATCTGCCGCAGCACGGCGCTGCGCCGCTCGCCGGGGGCGTTGAGCAGCTCGGTGAACTGGCCCTGGGCGATCATGGCGATCTGGCGGAACTGGTCGCCGTCCATGCCCAGCAGCTCGCGGACGGCGGTGTCCACCTCCCCCACCTTTTCCACCGGCGGGCGCCCCGGCGCGAGGAAGAGGGCGGTGGCGGGCTGCACCACCTGCCCCTCGCCCCGCTTTTTGGGCCGCTGGTACTGGGGGGTGCGGCGCACCGTGTACTCCTTGCCCCGATGCCGGAAGGTCAGTTCCACAAAGGTCTCCCGGTCGGGGGCGGCGTAGTCGCTGCGCACCGTGTCAAGGCCCCGCACCCCGCCGGACAGCTGCCCGAACAGCGCGTAGCTGATGGCGTCAAAGAGGGTGGTCTTGCCCGCGCCGGTGTCGCCGGTGATGAGGAACAGCCCGCCGGGCCCCAGCTTTTCCAGTTCCAGCCGCTCCTCGCCGGCGTAGGGGCCGAAGGCCGAAAGATGCAGTTGCAGCGGTCTCATCCCTCCGCCTCCTCTCCCAGCACCTCATCCAGAAAGGCCTTTTCCTCGTCGTCCGGTCCCCGGCCGTGGACGCCCTTATAAAACTCCTCAAACAGCTGCCGGGGCGTGCGCATGGCCAGCTGCCGCAGCGCCGGCGTGTCCGCCGCCGGCGCGTCGGGCAGCACGAACTCCAGCCTCACGAGATTGGGGTAGACGCTGCGCAGCCGGGCGGCGGGCTCCAGGGGCGGCACATCGTCGGTGAGGCGGGCGTAGATGTAGTCCTGGCTGGGCACGGCGCTTTGCAGCAGCGCCTCCAGCGGGCCCTGCACCCGGCGCAGGGGATGCAGCGGCGACAGGGGCACCTGCTTTGCCGTCACCTGCCCCTTGGGGCCCACCTCCACCACCGTCACGCTCTTTTGCCCCAGCGCCTCGCTCACCGAGTAGGCCAGGGGCGAGCCGCAGTAGCGCACGCTGTCCCGGCCCACGCTCTGCGCGCCGTGGATGTGGCCCAGGGCCACATAGTCGAAGGGAGCGAAGGCGGAGGCGTCCACATTGTCCAGCGTGCCCAGGTTCAGCAGTTCCGAGCCGCTGGCTTCGGGCACGCTGGCCCCCGCGGTGACGAACTGATGGGCGAGGAGGATATTCCGCCCGCCCTCGTCGGGGGCGGCGGCCCGCACCAGGGCGGCCGCCGCGTCGGTATAACTCTCGATGGTCTCATCCGGGAGAAATGTGCGCACCGCCGCCGGGCGCACGAAGGGCAGCGCCCAGACGGTGAGGGGGCCGAACTCGTCCCGGGCCTCGAAGCGCGCGATGCGGCCGGTGAACACCGAGGCAAGATGCACCCCGCTGCGCTCCAGCAGCCGCCCGCCGAAGGCCAGGCGGTCCGCCGAGTCGTGGTTGCCGCTGATGGCCCACACCGGCAGCCGGTGCTGGCAGAGGGCGGTGAGGAAGTCGTCCCACAGGTTCACCGCGCCCACGCTGGGCACGCCCTTGTCGTAGACGTCCCCCGCCACCAGCACCCCCTGCACCCCCTCGAAGAGGGCGATCTGCAGGATCTGGTCCAGGATATACTTCTGGTCCTCAAAGAGGTCCGCCTCGCACAGGCGCCGGCCCAGGTGCAGGTCGGAGAGATGGAGCAGCCGCATGGCCGTTACCTCCTTTTTTCAGAACATCCAGCTGGGCAGGATGCGCAGCGCGTTCACATAAGGCTCGGCCACCGGCAGCCCGCTGATGACCGGATAATAGCAGACGAAGAACACCCCCGCCGCCGCCGCAATGCCGATGCACAGCCGCCGGGCCAGCGCCGGGCGGCGCTGGTAAAGATTCGCCGCCGCCAGCGCCAGCGCCGCCACCGCGAACCACAGGCTGGGGAAGTAGTGGTAGAGGAAGGTGCAGCGGCTCACCAGCACCCAGGGCAGAAACTGGGTCAGGAACAGCACCGTCACCGCGCCGGTGGCGCCGTTGCCCCGGCCGGACAGCTGCCG
This sequence comes from Candidatus Allofournierella merdavium, assembly GCA_019118765.1. GTDB lineage: Bacteria > Bacillota > Clostridia > Oscillospirales > Ruminococcaceae > Allofournierella_A > Allofournierella_A merdavium. The sequence continues at coordinate 7,054 of DWYI01000054.1, forward strand.
CCAGAAGGCCCAGCCAAGGCCCGCCAGCGCCGCCAGCCACACCGGCAGGTTGCCCAGGGCGGCGATGGTGCCCCGCAGGCCCTGGGGCAGGCCGGAGGCCAGGTAGTACCACACCGGCCGCACGCTGAAGGGCCAGGTGTACCAGCGGGATTCGTAGGGGTGGGTGGCCACAAGGGTGCTGTGGTAGCGGTACATGCTCACCTGGCACTGCCACCACTCGGCCAGGGAGAAGCCCCCCTCCCGCCAGAAGTAGGGGATGTAGCTGGCGAAATAAACAATGAGGGGCAGCGCCACGAAGAACACCACGCCCCCGCACAGGGCGGTGGCGATCTCCTGTTTGAGGCGGGGCGGCTTTTGTCTGGCCCGCCGCCACAGCACGCCGAAGTAGAGCACCGCCAGCCCCGCGCCGGCGTAGAGCCCCGTCCACTTGCTCGCCGCCCCGAGGCCGAAGGCAAGGCCCGCCAGGGCCATGGGCAGCACGCTTCTCTCCACCCCTTTTTCCAGCACGCTCTGGCAGTACCAGACCATGAAATACGCCGCCAGCAGGATGAAGAAGGTGCCGTAGACGTCGATGGTGGCGATGCGGCTCTGGGCAAAGCGCAGGGTGTCCAGCGCCGCCAGCGCCGCCGCGAAGAGGGCGAAGGCGGGCTTGCGGCAGAGCCGGCGCACCAGAAGATAGAGCACCGGCACCATCGCCACCCCGAAGGCGGCACCCGCCACCCGCCAGCCGAAGCCGGTCATGCCGAAGAGGGCCACCCCCAGCATGATGAACACCTTGCCCAGAGGCGGGTGGGTGGTCTCGTAGACCGGCAGGCCGTGAAGGTGCTCGTAGGCGGTGCGGCCGTGGTAAATTTCGTCGAAATACATGCTGTTTTTGTAGCTGATGGAATCCGGCACCCACTGCTGTTCGTCAAAGAGGGGGCTGTCGGAGGAGACGGCCACCAGCGCGCCGTCCTGGCCGCGGAAGGCGGCCTCCATCACCTGCGCGTTCTCCACCACCAGGGTGAGGGTGCCTCCGGCGGGGGCGGCAAGGGCCACCTCCTTCCACTGGAACACCGTGCCGCCGCCCAGTTCCACACTGGCCAGCTGCGCGCCCGAAGCGTCGTACACCGTGAGGCTGCCGCCCCAGCACACGCCGGGGTAGACCCAGAGGACGGAGGCGGGGGACGAGAGTTCCGCCCGCACCTCGGTGACGGCGCCGTCGCTGACCAGCGGGTTCTGGGGGGCGGTGACATCCCCCAGGTTCCAGAAGCTCACCGCCGCCACCGCCAGGGTGAGGGCGGTGAGGGCAAGGCGCTCCTTGCGGCTCCAGGCGGGCTGGGGCGCGGGGGCGGCGGGGGCGGACAGCGGGGCGAAGGCATACTCCCCCACGGCCCCGCCCCTGCACAGCGCAAAGGCCGCCCGCGCCAGCAGGGCGAAACCCGCCACCTCCGCGGCGCTGACGATGCGGATCATCACCACCGCCGGGGCGCTGGCGAGGAACTGGTCGTCGGTGCCGTTGCTGGTGAGCACCATGGCGAGGTTCACCAGGGAGGACAGGGAGAGCAGCCCGAAGGCGCCCAGCAGCCGTTTGTCGCCCCAGCGGGCGGCGGCGGCCAGGGTCAGCAGCAGGGTGGGAAGGATATACCGCTCGTGCATCCGGTGGCTGAGGGTGAACACCGCCGCCCCGTAGAAGGCCGCCAGCAGCAGCGGGGAGAAGCGCCCGGCTTTCCAGCCGCGCCAGGCGAGGTACACAAGGGCGGCGGTGGCGGCCGCGATGCCCGCCGTGCCCAGGGCCTGCCAGGTGAGGGGGCCGAGGGCGGGGGCATCCTGGGGCTGCCAGTTGGCCCCGAAGAGGGTGAGCAGATTGTAGCCGTTCACGCTGGCGTAGGGGTAGCTGGAGGCGGTGGCGGCGTACTTGTCCCACAGCCAGTCCGTCGGCTGGTCGCCCCAAAAGGGCGCCGCGCAGGCCAGCACCGCCGCCAGGGCCAGCGCGGCCCCCGCCGCGCCCCGGCCCAGCGCCGCCAGGGCGGGCCGCCGCTGCCGGGCGGCCAGCAGCGGGGCCAGGAAGGCCGCCGCCAGCACCGGCCCGAAGAGCAGGGCCTGGGGCTTCAGCGCCAGGGCAAAGCCGTAGAGCACCGCGGCGGGCAGCCACTTTTTCTCCTCCAGGCACAAAAAGGCGGCGATGATGGCAAGGCAGAATACGCCGTCCACCTGTTTCCAGACGGCGGTGTCGTACAAAAGGGCCGGGCAGAAGGCGGCGAAGGCGGCCAGGCGCAGCGCCCGCCGCCCGTCCAGCCGGCGGCGGGCGAAAAGGCCGATCAGCGCCGCCAGGCCAATGTCGCACAGGATGGGCCAAACGCAGATCAGCAGGCCCATGGCCTTGCCGGACGCATCCAGCCCCAGCGCCCGGGCGGCCAGGCCCACCGGCCAGAGCAGCAGCATATAGCCCGGCGGGTAATCGGCGAAATAGTCCGGGGCGTAAAAGGCGGCGGGGCCGCCCTCCGCCAGGCGCAGCGCCCAGGCGGAAAAGCAGGCCACGTCGCTGGAATATCCCTCGCTGACCAGGGCCAGGCCGCAGCGCACCGCCAGCGCCGCCAGCAGCAGCGCCGCCAGGGAAAGCCGCCAGCGGCGGGTGGAATGGGAAGCAGAACAGGTGGACATGGTGGTTCCTCGCAAGCTGAAAAATCAAACGGGCCGCGGGAGGCTGTCGGCATAAAAACAGCGTTCCTCGCGGCCCGTGCCGGTCAAAGGGGGATCAGGCGCGGGTCACCTTGGGGCCCTGGGGAGTGTCCTCCACCACATAGCCCATCTCGGTGATCTTCGCGCGCAGGGCGTCGGCGGTGGGCCAATCCTTCGCCTTCTTGGCCTCGGCGCGCTTTTGCACCAGTTCCATCACCTCGGCGGGAATCTCATCGGTCTTGCGGTTGTACAGCAGGCCCAGCACGCCGGTGAGTTCGTCGAAGGTGGCGGCGGCGGTTTCCAGCGCGTCACGGCTGGCGTCCGCCCCCAGGGTGTTGATGTCCTTCACCAGTTCGAAGATGGCGGCCAGCGCGTCGGGGGTGTTCAGGTCGTCGTCCATGGCGGTGTTGAACTTGACCTTCGCGGCGGCGGCCTTCTCCGACAGCAGGTTGCTCTCGCCCTTTGCGTTCTTGATGAGGAAATCCAGGTTGTCGCGGCAGGTATACAGCCGCTCCAGGCTGGCTTTGCAGCTGTTCAGCAGCTCCACCGTGTAGTTCAGCGGCATGCGGTAGCCGGCGGTGAGCAGGAAATAGCGGATGGGCTCGTAGCCGAAGACTTCGGCGATCTCCCGCACGGTGAAGAAGTTGTTGGCGCTCTTGCTCATCTTGTGGTTGTCGATGTTCAAAAAGCCGTTGTGCATCCAGTAGCGGCTGAAGGTGCAGCCGTTGGCGCACTCCGACTGAGCGATCTCGTTCTCGTGGTGGGGGAAGATCAGGTCCTGGCCGCCGCAGTGCAGGTCGATGGTGTCGCCCAGATGCTTGCGGGCCATGGCGCTGCACTCGATGTGCCAGCCGGGGCGGCCGGGGCCGTAGGGGCTGGGCCAGGCGGGCTCGCCGGGCTTGGCCGCTTTCCAGACGGCAAAATCGGCGGGATCCTCTTTCAGATCGTCGTCCATCTGGCTGCGCAGTTCCCGGTTGCCGCTCTCCAGTTCCTCCAGGTTCAGGTGGCTGAGTTTGCCGTAGTCCTTGAAGGCGCGGGTGCGGAAGTAGACGTCGCCGTTCTTGGCCACATAGCCGTAGCCCTTGTCCAGGATATCCTTGACGATGTCCAGGATCTCCTCGATGTGCTCGGTGGCACGGGGGCGCACGGTGGGGGTCTTGGCGTTGAGGCCGTCGCTGTCCTTGATGAACTCGGCCTCGTACTTCTCCGCCACCTCCTTCATGCTGCACCCCTGCTCCTTGGCCTTCTGGATGAGCTTGTCGTCGATGTCGGTGATGTTGGACACAAAGATCACCTTGTTGCCCCGGTACTCCAGATACCGGCGCAGGGTGTCAAAGACCACCACCGGCCGGGCGTTGCCGATGTGGATGTAGTTGTAAACCGTGGGGCCGCAGACATAGATGCGGTACTCCCCTTCTTTCTGGGGGATAAACTCCTCCTTCTTGCGGGTCAGCGTATTGTAGATCTGCATACTGCACGCTCCTTTGCATGCGCCCGCGGCGGTTCTTCAGGCCGCCGGGGCGCAGATTGTTCATTTTCATCATTATACCCAAAAATTGCCGCGGGCGCAACTCAGGGCACAGAAAACACACATTCTTTTTGCGCCGGCACAAAAAAACGCGGCGGGCATTCCGCCCGCCGCCGTCGTTTGCGGTGTGTTACAGCCAGCGCTTGTATTTGGCCAGCAGGATGGCCCCCAGGGTGGCCAGGCCCGCCACCCCCAGCACGATCCAGAAGCCGAAGGGGCTGCCCTCGAAGGGCACCGGCACGTTCATGCCCCACAGGCTCGACACGATGGTGGGCACCGTGAGGATGATGGTGACCGAGGCCAGCAGCTTCATGACGATGTTCAGGTTGTTGGAGATCACCGAGGCGAAGGCGTCCATGGTGCCGGACAGAATGTCCCGGTAGATGCCGCTCATCTCCATGGCCTGCTTGTTCTCCACGATGACGTCCTCCAGAAGGTCGGTGTCCTCAGGGAAGTCCTTGACGAAGTCCATCCGCAGCAGCTTTTCCAGCACCAGCTCGTTGCTCTTGAGGGAGGTGGAGAAGTAGACCAGGCTCTTTTCCAGGCCCAGCATCTGAATGAGTTCCTTGTTCTTCATGCTGATGTGCAGCTCGTTCTCCACCCGGGTGCTGGCCTTGTCCACCTGGCGCAGGTAGAACAAAAACAGGCTGGCGTTTCGGTAGAGCATCTGCAGCGCCAGGCGCTTGAACTTTTTGGTGCTGCAGCCCTTCACCAGCCCCTCCATGAAGGCGCGGGGCAGCGCCGTCTCCCGCAGGCAGACGGTGATGACGTTCTGGGGGGTGAGCACGATGCCGAAGGGGATGGTGGAGTAGACAAAGGTGTGGCCCTCGGTCTGCACCAGGGGGGTGTCCACCAGGATCATGGTGCTGGTGACCTCGCCCTCGTCCTCCACCTCGATGCGGCTTCGCTCCTCTTCGTCGAGGGCGGCCCGCACCAGGTCGGGGTCCACATGGAGCTGGGCGCACACCCGCCCGATCTCCTTTTCGTTGGGGTCGCACAGGTGGATCCATGCGCCGGGGCAGATCTGATCCTGCTCCAGCATGCGGCCGCCGTCGCTGAGGTAAATGGTAATCATACTTTACACCTGCTTTCTTCGAAAGCGGCGCAGCGGGGCCCGCCCCGCGCAGGTGTCAGCCCACGGGGAAACAAAAGGCAGCAGCGCCGCGTATGGGAAACTTGCACGTTCGACTGCCGGGGTCGCCGTCCATGCCTTTCATCTCCTTGTGAAAAAAATTCGGGGCGAATTCGCCCTTCCTAAGTGTATGCTTCGCGCCGGGGGTTTGTCAAGCGTGTTTGGGGAAAAAAGCGGCCAAAGGAATGTAAAAAAATATCCCCCGCCCGGCGCGGCGCCGGGCGGGGGACGATGCCTGTATCCTGTTTGCGGGTTCAGCGGGCGTCAGCCCACCACATAGACGTTCACCTGCTGCACGCCGTTGAGCAGCGCCTCGTCGTAGCTCTCGTAAAAGAGGTCCACCAGGCAGCTGCCGCTCAGCAGCGCGCCGCCGGTGTCGGTGGCGATGGCGTAGCCGTAGACAAAGCGGCCGTCGGTGCTGGTGATATACAGCTTGGTGCCGTAGGGGATGAGGTTGGGGTTCACGGCCACGGTGCCGTACCCCAGGCCCAGCCCGGAGGCGCCCCGGCCCCGGCTGGCGGAATAGCCGGTGGCCCGGCCGGTGTAGACGGCGGTGTAGCTGGAGGGCACGCCGTTCACCACCTCGGGGCCGGACAGATCGCTCACCGGCGCGCCGGCCTTGTAGGCCTTGATGATGGTGTTCACCGGCTCCTCGGTCGTCACCACGCTCACGATCTGGCTGGACTCCACCTCGCCGTCCACCACCCGCTGACGGTGGGTGATCTCGTTGGTGCCCTCCCTGCCCTCCTGCACCACGGTGGTGCGGCGGGTGTTGCGGAAGTAGAGGCTGGTGTAGACATATTCGGTCTCGAAGGGGATGCTCTCATAGGTCACGGTGTCCTGGTATTCCACCCGGTGCACCGTGATGGGTTCCTCCTCGCTGGCTGCCGCGTGGAGGCTGGGCTCGGTGTAGTCGTGTTCGCCCAGGGTGACGCCGCAGGCGTCCAGCGCTTCGGCCACCGTACCGCCCGCCAGCTTTGCCACATGCTCGACGCCGTCGGCGTAAACGGTGATGGGCACCGCACGCTGGATGCTCAGGCTGGCAAGATTGCCGTTGAAGGCGGTGAAATACACGCTGTCCTCCTCTTCGGCCACGATGCCGGAGAGTTGCATCAGCTCCTCGGGGTCCTCCACCCGGGTGAGCAGCATCCGGCTGGCGCCGTGAGAGTCGGACACATAGACAATGTTCAGGGTGGAAAAAAGCGCAAACAGGGTCAGTGACAGGCAGCACAGGGTCAGCAGGGAGACATAGAATTTGGCCGGGATGGCCAAAACCCGCCGCCGCAGATGTTCTGTGAATTTTGTCATAAACACTCCTAACGTTCCATGCTGTAGGGCATCCGCGCCGCGAAAAACACGGCGCTCACCGCGGCCGAAACATGGGGACGGCCGCGCCCTTCTGCGAAGTGCCCACCCCCGCCGGACTGCGGCGGGCACACCGGGCACTTGAGGCATTGTAACAAATGCCTGCCGCCGCGTCAAACTCACTCGGCGGGCCGTTTCAGTTCAAAAACGCCGTCTTTCGGCGTTTTGGAAAGAGCATCCATGTCATGCTCTCTATCTCGCCCTAAATCTTTGGATCGCTTTTGTTTGCTTCGATTTTGTCCGGGATTTTTACCATTTTGTCATTTTTTGACCTTTCTCCCGATTGTGCTTTATGCCCAAATAGTTCCGATTTAATATGTGCAACTTGCATGATTTTCCGGCTGTTGGGGGGGGAAGGCGCGGCCCGTGGGCCCACAGCCGAAACAGGCCCGCTTTTTCCCAAAAGCGAGCCTGTTTGTCAGCAAAGTTCGGGCAGCGGGCCCTCCCGGAACCCCTTTGTGGTGAAATACCAGCAACTCTCGAAACCGCAGCCCCGCAGCAGCGCCTCCGCCTGACGGTAGCCGGTGAGGAGGGAGTCGGCGGAATGGCTGTCGCCGGTAAGGCACACCCGGCCGCCCAGCCGGCGCAGTTCCTTTAAAAGGAAGGCGTCGGGGTAGGGTTCGGTGCGCCAGCCCCGGGAGATGGCCCCGGTGTTCACCTCAAAGATCACCTCGGCGGCGGCCAGCGCCTCCAGCGCCTCCAGGGCATAGCCCCGCAGCGGGTGGGCCTGGGGCTGGAAAAAGCGGCCGTTCTCGTTGAACTTGGTCACCAGGTCAAAGTGCCCCACAATGGCGCAGCCGGTGCGCCCGGCCACCTGGGCCTCCAGGCGGTAGTACTCCCGCACCAGGTTTTCCACCCCGCCGCAGCGGCGGGCAAGGCGGGCGAACGCTTCCGGGCTCTCGTCCACCGACCAAAGCCGGCCGTCCAGCCGCAGGGCATGGACCGAGCCGATGAGGTAGTCGTATGTCCCATCGGGGGGCGGGCTGTAGAAATCCTGCTCCAGGCCCAGAAACACCTCCATGCGGCCGGCGTACCGCTGCCGCTGCTGTTCCACCGCGGCGCGGTAGGCGGGCAGGTCGGCGGGGCTCATGCACCAGTCCTCCCCCGCCAGCGGGGCATGGCCGGAAAAGCCCAGCCCCCCCAGGCCGGCGGCAAAGGCGGCGGCGGCCATCTCGGCGGGGGTGTTTTTGCCGTCGCAGAAGGTGGTGTGGGTGTGAAGGTTCTGGGGTTTCATGGGGTCATCTTCTCCTGCTTGACCTTGTGGTCGATGATGTGGCGGGAGGCCAGTTCCTGATACACATCCTCCACCGAGATGCCCATCTCCACCATCAGCACCATCACATGATACGCCAGGTCGGCGATCTCATAGATGGTCTCGGCCCGGTCGCCGCCCTTGCCGGCCACGATCACCTCGGTGCACTCCTCCCCCACTTTTTTCAGGATCTTGTCCATCCCCTTTTGGAAGAGGTAGGTGGTGTAGGAGCCTTCGGGCAGGTTTTCCTTGCGGCCCTCCAGCAGCTTGTAGAGGCCCTTCACCGTGAAGGGCTCCCCCGCCTCGCCGATGAACACCGGCTCAAAGAAACAGCTGTCGGCGCCGGTGTGGCATGCGGGGCCGTCCTTATCCACCGCCACCACCAGGGCGTCCCGGTCGCAGTCGGCGGTGATGGTGCGGATGTGCTGCACGTTGCCGGAGGTCTCGCCCTTGCGCCAGAGGCACTGCCGGGAGCGGGACCAGAAGCAGGTGCGCCCCTCCCGCATGCTGATGGCAAGGCTCTCCCGGTTCATGTAGGCCAGGGTGAGGACCCTGCCGTCCGACGCGTCGGTGACGACGGCGGGGATGAGGCCGTTTTGATCGAATTTCAGTTGGTCGATGGAAATCATCTGTGTTCTCCTTGTCTTGTCAGATCAGGCGCACGGGGATGCCCTCGGCGTCCAGCGCCCGCTTCAGTTCCGGGATGGGCACCTCGCCGAAGTGAAAGATGGAGGCGGCCAGGCCCGCGTCCACCTTGGGCAGGGTCTTGAAAAGGGTGACAAAGTCCCGGACGCAGCCGGCGCCCCCGGAGGCGATCACCGGCACGTCCACCGCGTCGCACACGGCGGCCAGCATCTCCAGATCGAAGCCCTGTTTGACCCCGTCGGTGTCGATGCTGTTGAGCACGATCTCCCCCGCGCCGTCCGCCACGCCCCGGCGCACCCAGTCCACCGCATCCAGGCCGGTGTCCTCCCGGCCGCCCCTGGCAAACACATGGTAGCGCCCGTCCACCCGCTTGGCGTCCACGCTCAGCACCACGCACTGATCGCCGTAGCGGCGGGCGGCGGCGGCGATGAGGCCCGGGTCCCGGATGGCTCCGGAGTTGACGCTGACCTTGTCCGCGCCGCACTTGAGCACCCGGTCGAAGTCCTCCACCGTATTGATGCCGCCCCCCACCGTGAGGGGGATGAAGACGGTGGCCGCCACCCTGGTGAGCACGTCGGTAAAGAGGGCGCGGCCCTCGGCGGAGGCGGTGATGTCGTAGAAGACCAGTTCGTCCGCGCCGCAGGAACTGTAATAGGCCGCCAGTTCCACCGGGTCGTTCACATCCGCCAGCCCCTGAAAATTGACCCCCTTGACCACCCGGCCGTTCTTCACGTCCAGGCAGGGGATGATGCGCTTTGCGATCACAGCGTGTTCACCTCCCGGATGGCGGCGGCCAGGTCCACCTTTCCGGCGTACCAGGCCTTGCCCACGATGGCCCCGTAGAGGCCCGTTTCTGCGAGTTTTTTCAGGTCCGCGTTGGAGGCGACGCCCCCCGACGCGATGAGGCGGCAGCCCACCGCATTTTGCAGCGCCGCCAGCTTTGGAAAGGGCGGGCCGGAGAGGGTGCCGTCGGTGTCGATGTCGGTGAAGATGAGGGTGGCGGCGCCCATGGCCTCCATCTGGCGGGCGAAATCCAGCCAGTCGCGGCCGCTGTCGGCTTCCCAGCCGGCGGTGCGCACGCTGCCGTCGCGCACATCCAGCCCCACGGCGATGCGCTCAGGGCCAAAGCGCTCCACCGCCCGGCGCACCAGTTCCGGGTCGGCCACGGCGGCGGAGCCGATCACCGCCCGCCGCACGCCCAGGGCGAACACCGCCTCCAGGTCCTCCAGGCTGCGGATGCCGCCCCCCAGCTGCACCGAGAGGCCGGTGGCGGCCACGGCGGCCACGATACCGCCGTTTTGCCGCGCGCCGCTGCGGGCGCCGTCCAGGTCCACCATGTGCACCCATTCGGCCCCGGCGGCGGCAAAGGCCCGGGCGGTGGCCACCGCGTCGTCGGCCACCTGGCTGGCGGTGTCGAACGCGCCCTTCACCAGGCGCACCACCCGGCCGTCCTTGAGATCAATGGCGGGAAAAACGATCATCTGGCCGCCTCCGTTTCACAAAAGGCCCGCAGGATGGCAAGGCCCACGCTGCCGCTTTTTTCCGGGTGGAACTGCACCCCCAGCACGTTGTCCCGGCCCACCGCCGCGGTGAGGGGCGCGCCGTACTCCGCCCTTGCCAGCACGAACGCCTCCGGGCTGTCGGCCCAGTAGGAGTGGACGAAATAGACCCGCTCGCCTTCCCTCGTGTTTTTGAACAGGCCGCAGGCCCGACCCGCGCCGGTGAGCTCCAGGGCGTTCCAGCCGATGTGGGGCACCTTGAGCCCCGCCGGGATGACGTCCCGGATGGGCCGCACCGCGCCCGGGATGAGCCCCAGGCCTTTGTGCTCGCCGTACTCAAAACTTTTTTCCAGCAAAAGCTGCATCCCCAGGCAGATGCCCAGCAGGGGCTTGCCCGCCTCGGCATGGGCCAGCACCGCCTTGTCCAGCCCGCTTTGGCGCAGCGCCGCGGCGGCGTCGCCAAAGGCGCCCACCCCCGGCAGCACCAGCCGATCGGCCTTTGCCAGCGTTTCCGCGTCGCCGGTGACCTGCGCCTGCCGGCCGATGGCCGCGAAGGAGGAGCGTAGGGAGAAGAGGTTGCCCACCCCGTAGTCCACGATGGCGACCATCACAAGACCCCCTTGGTGGAGGGGATCTCCCCGGCGGCGGCGGGGTCGATGGCCACGGCGGCCCGCAGGCTGCGGGCCAGGCTTTTGAACACCGCCTCGATGATGTGGTGGCTGTTCACCCCGCTGAGCTGGCGCACATGGAGGGTGAAGTTGGCCCGCCGGGTGAGGGTGAGCAAGAACTCCTCCACCAGCTGCGTGTCGAAGGTGCCCACCTTCTCGGTGCGCAGGTCCAGTTCGCAGCACAGCAGGCTGCGGCCGGACAGGTCGATCGCGGTGAGCACCAGCGCCTCGTCCATGGGCAGCAGGGTGCTGCCGTAGCGGGTGACGCCCCGCAGATCGCCCAGGGCGGCGCCCAGCGCGTCGCCCAGGCAGATGGCCACGTCCTCCACGGTGTGATGGTCGTCCACCCAGGTGTCGCCCTTGGCCTCCACCGCCAGGTCAAAGCGGCTGTGCCGGGCGAACAGTTCCAGCATGTGATCCAGGAAGCCGCAGCCGGTGGCCACCTGGCTCTTGCCGGTGCCGTCGATGTTCAGGGAGAGGCGGATGTCCGTCTCGGTGGTGGTGCGTTGGATCTCAGCGGTGCGCATGATCTATCTCTCCTCTCGTGAAGCGTCCACGGCGGCCAGGAAGGTCTCCATCTCCTCCGGCGAGCCGATGGTGACGCGGATGTAATCCTTCAGCCTCGGCGTGTTCCAGTAGCGCACGAGCACGCCCCGCGCCCTCAGTTTCTGATACAGCTGCTCGCCGCTCATCTCCGGGCAGGCGGTGAACAGGAAGTTGGTCAGCGACGGCAGAGTGGAAAAGCCGCGCTTTGCCAGCTGCTCCGCCGTGCGGTCCCGCGTTTGGGCGATGCGGCGGCAGTTTTCCATGTAGTAATCGTCGCTGTCCAGCGTGGCCAGGGCGGCGGCCATGGTCAGCCGGTTGATGTTGTAGGGGTTGGTGGAGCAGCGGATCTTTTCCAGGTCGCCGATGAGGCCGGCGCTGCCGATGGCAAAGCCCAGCCGCCCGCCCGCCATCGATCGGGACTTGGAAAAGGTCATCGAGACCAGCAGGTTGTCGTACTTGGACACCAGCGGCACGCAGCTCTCGGCGCCGAAATCCACATAGGCCTCGTCCACGAGCACCACATGGTCGGGGTCGTTTTGCAAAATGCGCTCCACCTGCGCCGGGCGGATGGCACGGCCGGTGGGGGCGTTGGGGTTGGCGAAGACGACGGGGCAGCCCAGCCCGAAGTAGTCCTCCGGCCGCAGGGAGAAGTCCTCCGCCAGCGGCACCTCCCGCAAAGGCACACCGTACAGGGCGGCCAGCACGGGGTAAAAGCCGTAGCTGATGTCGGGGCAGGCCACGCCGCTTTCGGCGTCGCAGAAGGCCATGAAGGCGAAGTTCAGCACCTCGTCGGAGCCGTTGGCCACCAGAACGTTCTCCGGCCCCACGCCGTACCGCGCGGCCAGCTTCTCCCGCAAAAGGCGGCAGTCGGGGTCCGGGTAGAGGTTGAGCCGCCGCACCTCGGCGGCGCTCACCGCGGCCAGCACCGCCGGCGCGGGCGGATAGGGGGACTCGTTGGTGTTCAGCTTCACATACCGCATCTCCCGGGGCTGTTCGCCGGGGACGTAGGGCCGCAGGGCCGCGAAGCGGGGGTTCATAAATCTGCTCATGGGTTCATTCTCCCTCTGTTTCTTTCTCGAACCGGCCCAGCACACTGCGGGCGTGGGCCTCCAGCCCCTCCTGCCGGGCGAAGCGGGCCACCTTGCCGCTCACCTTCGCCAGCGCGCCGGCGGTGTAGTAGGTGAACTGGGTGCGCTTGACAAAATCGTCCACCGACAGCGGGCTCATGAAGCGGGCGGTGCCCATGGTGGGCAGGGTGTGGTTGGGCCCGGCGAAGTAGTCGCCCAGGGCCTCGGGGCAGTTGCGGCCCAGGAACACCGACCCGGCGTTGCGCACCGCGTCCAGATAGGCGAAGGGGTCGTCCACACACAGTTCCAGGTGCTCGGGGGCGATCTCGTTGGCCACCTCGATGGCCGCCCGCAGGTCGCGGGTGAGGATGATCTTGCCGTTCGTGTCGATGGAGGCGCGGGCGATCTCCTCCCGGGGCAGCAGGGGGATCTGGCGCTCCAGCTCCGCCTGCACCGCCCTGGCCAGGGCTTCGCTGTCGGTCACCAGCACGGCGGCGGCCCGCTTGTCGTGCTCGGCCTGGCTGAGCAGGTCGGCGGCCACCTGGCGCGCGTCGGAGGCGCCGTCCGCCACCACCAGGATCTCGCTGGGGCCGGCGATCATGTCGATGGCCACCCGCCCGAACACCTGGCGCTTGGCCTCGGCCACATAGGCGTTGCCCGGGCCCACGATCTTGTCCACCTTCGGCACCGTCTCGGTGCCATACGCCAGGGCCGCCACCGCCTGCGCCCCGCCGGTGCGGAACACCCGGTCCACCCCGGCGATGCGGGCGGCGGCCAGGATGATGGGCGAGATGTCGCCGCCGGTGGGGGGCGAGACCATCACGATCTGGCGGCAGCCGGCGATTTTTGCGGGGATGCAGTTCATCAGCACGCTGGAGGGGTAGGCCGCGGTGCCGCCGGGCACATAGAGGCCCACCTTCTCGATGGGCATCACCTTCTGGCCCAGCACCACGCCCTCCTCCTCGCTGACCACAAAGCTGTTGGTCAGCTGGCGGCGGTGGAAGGCGGCGATGCGCTGTGCCGCTTCCCGCAAGAGATCGGCCAGGCCCGGTTCCAGGCCCGCCACCGCCGCGTCCAGTTCCGCTTCGGTGACCTCCAGGGCCGTGAGCTTCGCGCCGTCGAACCGCTCGGCGTAGCGCAGCAGCGCCGCGTCGCCCTCCGCCTTCACCGTGTCGATGATGTCCCGCACCGTGCCGGCCACGTCGGCCGCGTCGTCGGTGCGGGCGAAGATCTCCTCCGGGCGCAGCCGGTCGAAATCGTACAGTTTGATCATGCCTGGTTCTCCTTCCTGTTTGCGGCGGCCTGTTCCGCCAGCAGCCGCGCCATGCGCCGGATGGCGTCGTTTTTGAAATTCCAGCTCACCTTGTTGGCGATGAGGCGGGCGCTCACCGGCACGATCTCCTCCTTGACCTCCAGGCCGTTCTCCGCCAGGGTACGGCCGGTCTCCACGATGTCCACGATCACGTCGGAGAGGCCCAGCAGCAGGGCCAGCTCGATGGAGCCGTTGAGTTTGATGATGTCGATGTCCCGGCTGAGGGAGGAATAGTAGTCCCGGGCGATGCGGGGAAACTTGGTGGCCACCCGCAGGGTGCGGCTGCCGTCGTCCCGGAAGTCGGCCCTGGCGGCTACGCACATCCGGCATTTCCCCACATCCAGGTCCGCCAGTTCGTAGACGTCGGGCCGGTATTCCAGCAGGATATCCTTGCCCGCCACCCCCACGTCGGCGGCTCCCCGCTCCACATAGATGGACACGTCCGAGGGCTTGACCCAGAAATAGCGCACCCCGGCGTCGGGGTTTTCAAACACCAGTTTGCGGTTGGCCTCCTCGATGGCGGGGCAGGCGTAGCCCGCCGCCTTGAAGCTGCGGTAGACCGTTTCGCCCAGCCGCCCCTTGGGCAGCGCGATGTTCACCATGGTCATCCCTGGCCGCCTCCTTCCCGCAGGTCCAGCAGCCGCCCGAAGCCCAGGTCCGACGGGGCGGCCCGTTCCACCCGGACGGTGTTGCCCGCCGCCACCAGGGCGTCGGCCTCGGCGGCCACCCGGCCGGCGCTCACCGAGTCGTCGTAGAGCACCAGCACGTCCACCTCTCCCGGCGGGGCGGCGGCGAAGCGCTCCAGCTGGTCCAGATAGACGGCGAAGCCGATGGCCCCGCCCTCCCGGCCCATCCGGTGCAGCAGGTGGTCGTAGCGCCCGCCCGCCAGCACGCCGGCGGCCAGGCCCGGCACAAAGCCCCGGAAGATAACCCCGCTGTAATAATTCATGTCGTTGGCGATGGAGAAGTCCAGCCGCAGGTTCTCCGAAAGGCCCCGCTGTTCCATCAGCGCGCAGAGCTGCTCCAGTTCCCGCAGGGCCGTGCGCATCCGCTCGTTTTTCACCAGCGGCCGCAGTTCCTTCAGCGCCGGGGCGGGCCGGTCGTAGAGCAGCGCCAGGCGGCACAGGCTCTCCGCCGTCTCCCGGGGCAGCGCCCCCCCGGCCGCCAGCTGCCGCAGGGCGGGGACGTTCTTGGCCCCCATGACCGCCAGCGCCTGCCGCCGCGCCTGTTCGTCCAGCGGCTGCTCCTCCAGCAGCCCGGTCACGATGCCCTGGTGGCTCACATCCAAAAGGTACTCGCCGCTGATGAGGGCCAGGCTTTTGGCCGCCAGCATCAGCACCTCGCCCTCGGCCACCCCGTCCAGCCGGCCGATGCACTCCAGCCCCGTCTGGGGGATCTCCCGGTAGCTGCGGTCGGTGGCGGAGGGCCGGTAGACGTTTTCGTTGTAATACACCTTCTGCAGCCCCGGGCCGCCCCGCCCGTTTTTCAGGATGGAGAGGGTCACGTCCGGCTTGAGGGCCATCAGCTTGCCGTCCAGGTCGGTGAAGGTGAGGATGTTCTCGCTGATGAGAAAGCTCTTGTTGCGCACATACAGGTCGTACTCCTCGAACTTGCTCATCTTGTAGGGCCGGTAGCCGTAGCTGCGGTAGAGCCGGCGCAGCCGGAAGGCTGTCTCCTCGTTTTTCAGCAAAAGACCGTTGTCCATTCCGGGCCTCCCCCTCTCCCCCGCCGGCAGCGCGCGGCGGGAGCACTCATTGCTTTAGCATGGTAACATAATAAAGCAATGAGCCGGGAATGTCAAGTCCTTTCCGCGCGGCAAAGGCAAAAAGTCCCGCCCGCTCTTGGCAAAGAAAAAACCGGCGGGCCGGGGCCCAAAGGCCCGGCCCGCCGGTTTTTGTTGATCGTTCCCCCGCCCGCGGCCGCGGGCGGGGGGAAAATGCCGCAGAAGATTCACGCGAGCCGGACCGCCCGCCGGGCGAACAGGCATTCCGCCAGCCGCTCCCGGGGGGAGGAGCCGTCCGGCAGGGCGTCGGGCAGGGTGAACTCCACCATGCCTCCGCCCGCCGCGGAGGGCACCGCGCCGTACGCCTCGTACCATTCCCGGGCCGCCGCCGCCAGGCGGGGGCCGTCCCCGCCCAGAGGCAGCCGCTCAAAGACCTCCCAGGGGGCGGCGGCGGGCACCTTCACCAGCAGCATCGGGCGGGTGCGCGCCCCGTCGGCGTCCCAGAGGGACGCAAAGGTTTGCCCTGCCTCCCCCTGCGGCCGCGCGCCGGGGGCCGGGAGCCGGCGCAGGTCGTCCCAAACGCCGTCCTCCACCGCCAGCAGGAGCGGGATGTATCCGTCGCGGATGGCCTGCCGCCGGCCATAGCCGAAGGCGGCGAGCAGCGGGTCGGGGTCCTCCATGGCGGGGAAGTACAGGCAGGGGAAGCCCATCCGCTCCATGAGGGCCAGCGCCTCGCCGGAGGGATCCGTCCGGGGGTCGCCCTGTTTCTGCCAGCAGGCGAAGCGGCGGTCCATCACCCCCTTGATCCCCTGATAATACGCCTCGTCGAAGGGCACGAAGAGATAGGCCTCGTCCTGGAACTCGTCGGACTGGTACCGCCGCGGCCCGAAGTATCCCAGCGACCAGTCGTCCACATCGCTGGGGAAGGAGGGCGCCTCCCCCTCGCCGTAATAGTAGGCGGCGAAGGCCATCCCCTCCTCGTTGAAAAGGCCGGACCACAGCCGCCCGCCCAGGGCGTCCCGCACGAAGAGGCGCAGGTCGGCGCCCTCGCTGCCCTGCCGCAGCACCTCGGCCAGGGCGGCGTGCTCCTGCAGGAACGCCTCGCCCATGAGGCCGCGCTCCAGGCACCACCGGAGGTAGAGGGCCATGTGGGCGTAGGCGGCGAGTTTCTCCACCGGCAGCTGCTTTTCGCGGATGCACCGCAGGTGCCACTCGGCGTCGTCCATCAGGAAATCCTTTTCCGCCGCCTCGTCCAGCGCGGCGCAGGGCCGGTCCGGCCGGACCACGAAGCTGACGCCGCCCATATGGTCCAGCAGCGCCTCCGCGCCATTCTGCTGCTTATACTCCATCTCCGCCCGGTAGAGGGGGATGATCTGGTAAAAATTAATCTCTTCGCCGCCGGGCAGCGGGCAGACCTCCCCGCCGGGCAGCGCCCCCTGCAGCCCCACCAGCATCGTGGCGCACAGGTCGGTGTTGCCGGCAAAGGGCTCCTGGTTGTCCACCGTGTGCCCCCAGCCCAGCCAGGTGTCGCAGGCGCCGGGCAGCCGCGCCAGGCTCTTGAGCAGCCGCAGCGGCCAATACCAGCGCTCGTCCTTCAGCGACTCCTCGTCCAGCTTCCAGTCTGGCGGCAGGGCGATGGCCAGTTCCGCCCGCTCCAGCCGGTGTTCCGCCAGTTCCGCCGGCACGTTCATCCGCCGCGCGCCCATGCCCATGGTGACCAGGGTGTAATAGTCCCGGTCGCCGTCGGGGGGCACCACGCACAGGTCCACATGGATGTCCGGCGAGACCAGTTCGTGCAGCACCTGCTCAAAGGGGCCGATGTGCATCCGGATGTGCTCCTCCAGCAGCTCCATCTGCCGGCTGGTGTACACCCATTTCGGCTCGGTCTCCTCGGGCTGTTCTTCCTCCTCCGGGGCCCGCCGTTCCAGCCACTCGCAGGGGCCGGGCGCCCCCTCCTCGTCCAGCGTCGTCTGGAAGCGGCCGCTGGCGCGGCCCCTGGCCCGGTACACCAGCCGGACGCTGTAATCCAGACCCAGCAGCACCGCGTCCAGCCGGCCGGGCGCGCCGTCGGGGTCGGCGGCGGTCAGCCAGCAGCCGCTGTCCAGCCGGTCCCGCTGGGCGGCGAGCCAGGCGGGGTCCAGCTTGGACAGGCCCGCCTCGTTCATCAGGAACACCACCTCCACCTGCCGGTCCCCCACCTGCCGGTGAAAGGCGCAGTAGGGCGCGTTGGGGACGTAGTCCGCCGGGTCGGGTTGGAACAGGGCGCGGAAGTTGGCCAGTCCCGCCTCGTTGAGGGTGATGCAGGAGATGGCCCGCTGCTTGTCGTCGGCGTCCCTGTCCAGCCCCGCCTGCAGCTGCCGGTCGTACTGGGGGTCGATCCAGTGGTATTCCATCTGCTCCAGGCTGGCGCCCTCCCCGATCTCCCGGCGCAGGGTGAGGAACTCATAGTCCTCCGGCACCAGCGCCAGGCCCCGCTCCACCGCGGCCAGCGCGCCCTCCCGGTCGCCGAAGTGGCTGCGCAGCTTGGCCGTCAGCAGCCAGGCCCAGGGATAGTCCGGCTGCTCGGCGGTGCCTTGTTCCGCATAGCGCAGGGCCTCCTCCAGCCGGCCGCAGTACATCAGGGCGGCGGCGTACCGGTAGTACCAGGTGCCGCAGCCTTTGGCGGCGGGCTCGGAGGCGGGCATCCACATGGCCGCCCGGTAGTAATATTCATATTCGTCCACGTTCAGGCAGGCGTAGGCGTACCACAGGGCGATCTGCAGATCCCGCCGGGCCTGCCGCTCGGTGAAGCGGCCCTCCTTCTCCCCCTTTTCCATGAAGTCGGTGAGGTATTGCAGCACCTGATAAAAATAGCCGCTGCTGCCCTCCAGCCAGCCCTCCATGGTCTTGATGTCCTCGGGGGAGAGCAGCGAGCCGGTCTCGGGATGCACCGGCGGCTCCGCTTCCTCCTGGGCGTTCCACAGGCGCACGGTGCCCACGTCCCGCCGGAAGGAGTGGAAGGACGCCCAGTCCAGACCCGAGGCGGCGAAGAAATCCGCCGCGGCGTCCAGCACGGCGGGCAGGTCCCAGGCGATGAGGTCCAGATACCCGCAGAAAAGCCCGGTGGCCCCGCCCAGCAGGGTGAGCGCCACGTCGCCGGCTTTCTCCGCCAGCGCCCGCTCCAGCGCGTCCCGCAGCGCGAAGGCCCTGCCGCCCCGCTCCTCGGGGGAAAAGCCGTCCAGCGGCCAGCACAAAAAGCCCGCCGCCGCGCCGTCGCCGTGGAGCAGGTCCACCGCGGCGCTCTCGCCCTGCAGATACTGGCGCACCAGCGGCGCGCAGCGGGTGGAACCGGCGACCACGTCCAGCCGCCAGTCGGCGTCCGGGTCCTCGTTGGGCTCCATCCGGTAGGAGGCGTAGCAGTTCTCCAGGCAGACCGCCGGGTCGAGGGAGAGGTCGAACCCCATCTCCTCCAGCGCGGCGGGCAGCTCCCCCAGCGGCACGCTGTCCTCCAGCGGGCCGTCCGCCACCGCGCAGGCGGCCACCGTCCGCATCCTGGGCAGCTCCCCCAGCGTCATGTCCAGCAGGTCCGCCAGCGGCCCCGCCGCCCGGTCCCGGTCCACATCGGCCAGCGCCGGGCAGTAGAGGGACAGCGTCACCATCCGCTCGTCCCGCCGGCACACCTGCACCCGGGCGTCCCCGCAGTCCAGCCGCTGCCCGTCCAGCAGCACCACCGGCTCGCCGCCGGGCTGCGCGCCCACCAGCACGTCCCAGTGCTCCGCCAGCGCGGCGGGGGCAAGGCGGGCAAAATACGCCAGCTCGAACAGCCGCGCCCAGTTCCCCTGGGGAGAGAGCACCAGCCGATACCGCTGCCCGCTGCGGACGAAGGCGAAGGCCACGTCGTTGAAGGCGCGGTGCAGCGCGGCGGCGCAGAGGTCGAACAGCTTCACGACGGCCTCCGCCTCGCACAGGTCCATCAGGCGGCGCAGTTCCGCCTCCTGCCGGGCGAAGGCGGCCCAGGCATCCCCCGCCCGGCGGCGGAAGGTGCGCTCAAAGCGGGGCAGCGTCAGCCGGCGGCGGCAGTCCTCGATCAGTTCCCGGATCTCCTTTTGGGTGTTGCGGTCCGGCGCGTCGCCCGGATGGAGTTCCAGCGCCCGCTCCAGATACCCCAGCGCCTCGCCCTCCCGGTCCAGGTAATAGCAGGCGTACCCCATGCGGAAGTTCCAGCTGTACGGGTCGGGGCAGTCCTGCTCATGGGGCAGCATCAGCGCGACGGCCCGCCGCAGCAGCTCCCTGCCCTCCGGCTCGTCGGGCTGGGCCAGGTTGTTGTAGGCCCGGGCCAGCTCCATGTCGGTGGCGGCGGTGCGCTGCGCCTCGGGCAGGGCTTCCAGCGCCCGGGCGATCTTTTCGTGTTCTCCTTCTTCGTGCCACAGGCGGCACTGTTCCAGCAGTTCCATGGGGCGGTCCTCCTTTTTGTGCGCGGGGCGGGTGTGTTCATTACCCCGATTATACCGGAAGCGGCGGCAAAACACAATGCGGCGAAAAGGCGGCGATCCCCCCGGATGCGGCGCGGGGCCGCCTCCGGGGGGATCGTGTCATGGTTCGCTGTCCTTTTGTATGGGGGCCGCCTTCAGCAGTTGGGCAGCTCCGCGTTGGACAGGCAGTTCACCGGCGTGCGGCCGGGGATCAGCCGGGTCCCATCGGAATAGCCCTCCTCCGAGTCCTTCAGCTCCCGGATCAGCAGGCCCCGCAGATAGGCGATCCGCTCCTGCTTGTCCGGGTCACGGATCGCGTTGTGCGTCTCGTCGGGGTCGTTCACCAGGTCAAAATACTGCTCCTCGTTGCGCTCGTTCAGCCAGATGAACTTGTCGGTTCTGGTCACGATGAACTGGCTGGACCAGTGATTGAAGGTGAAGGTGTGCTCCCCGTGCAGGTATTCCCGTTCCACCGGGCGCAGCATACTGCGGCCGTCCAGATGGGCGGGGATCTCCGCCCCGGCCAGTTCCAGCAGGGTGGGCATCACGTCGCGCAGCTCCACCAGGGAGTCGTCCGTCCGGCCCCGGGGCCCGACGTACCGCTCCGGCCCGCTGAGGAACATGGGGATGCGGGCGCTGCCGTTGTAGGGCAGCGCCTTGCGGCACCAGCCGTGGTCCGACAGCATCTCCCCGTGGTCGGAGGTGAACAGGATGACGGTGTTGTCCATCAGCCTGTGCTCGATGAGGGCCTGTATGATGCGGCCGATCTGATGGTCCACATGGGTGATGCAGGCGTAGTAGCCGATCTGCTGCTGGCGGATCAGCTCAGGGTCTTTGGGGCCGGTGCAGGAGTTGAAGACCATCCCCCGCTTTTCCAGCATCTCGTTGTCGTCCCAGTCGCCCCGCACCGGCGGGCGCAGCGGCTTGTCCTTGTACAGGTCAAAATAGCACTGGGGCGCGTCGTAGGGCGCGTGGGGCCGCACGAAGCTGGCCATCAGGAAGAAGGGCTGACGGGGGTCGCGGCGGCGCAGAAAATCGATGCTGCGGCTGGCCACCCAGTTGGTAGGATGGTATTTTTCCTCGTAGGGCCAGGGCCGGGCGGTCCAGCCGTTGCAGTCCATGCCGGTGTCGGTCACGTCCGCGTCCGCCCCCAGCTCGTTTTTCAGCCAGTGGAAGTAGTCGTCCGCCACCAGCTGATTCTCGCCGTGCGTCACGTCGGGATAGCGGTATTCGTGCAGGTAGCCGTCGTGCAGCTCCACATTATGAAATCCCAGATAGTTACGCAGCGGGTGCACGTGCATCTTGCCTACGCACTGGGTGTAGTACCCGGCCCGGCTCAGCTCTCCGGCCATGGTGCACCCGTAATTCCAGTCCACCCGGTCCTGATAGCCCACCTTGCCGGTGTGGCGCTGGCTCAGCCCCGTGTGGAGGATGGCCCGGGCGGGCACGCAGGTGGGGCAGGCGGACCAGGCGTTGGGGAAATAGACGCCGTCGGCGGCCAGCGAGTCCAGATACGGCGTTTTCACGTCGGGATGGCCGGCATAGCCCAGGCAGTCTCCCCGCTGCTCGTCGGTCATGATCAAAATGATGTTGGGACGATCTGTCACCATGTTCACACCCTTTCCGAAAAGGGCGGCGCAGTGCCTCTGCGCCGCGAAGAAAAGGCGGCCGCCGCCGGGGCGTCCTCGAGGGAGGCCGCCTTGATCCGCGATCCGCTCAGCGCCGATCAGATCTCATACCACTTGATCTCGTTGGGGGCCATGTCCAGCTCAAAGCTGGAGCCGTCGCCCTTGTACACCGTGGTATGCTGGGGCTCATAGGTATTGTTCACCACACAGTACTTGCCGTTCTTCACATAGGCGTGCACCTCCACGTTGAAGTTGGAGGAGAACCATTTGTGCAGGTCGGCCTCGTCGTGGGCGCTCCACAGGATCGAGCGGTACAGCATCCGGCTGTTTTCAAAGGTGTAGGGCAGGCCGCTGATGTACACCGTGCGGCCGGCGCCGAACTCGTTCACCGCCATCTGCACTTCTTTGTTTCGCTGCACCAGGATCTCGGCGCCCTCCAGCGCGTAGATGCTCTTTTTGCCCTCGCCGAAATCCACCTCGCCGGCGGCGTCGGCCAGGATGAAATGATCCCGGTGCTCGTCCCAGTTGTACTTGTCGTAGTTCAGGGTGAAGCCGGTCTCCTTCTCCACGCCCATGGCGGTGGCCAGCTGCAGGTAGTGGCCCTGGTACTGGTGGCCCGCGGGCTCACCCACGCCGATGAAGCCGCCGCCGTTGTGGATGAACTTCTTCACCGCGGACGCGATCTCGGGGTCTTCCCACACGGCGCCGCCGGTGTGGGCGGTGTCGCCGTCGCCCACGTTGATGAGCACGTCGATGCTCTCCAGCAGCTTCGGGTCGGCCTTGATGTCGTCAAAGCTGATGAACTTCACGTCGAAGGGGGCGCCGGAGAGCGCCTCGATCACGCCGGCGTAGCTGTAATTCTGCTTTTGATACAGCGCGTGATGCACCATGTGGCAGCCCCAGCTGCGGCACTTGCCCCAGCTGTTCAGCACGGCCACCGTCTTGAAGCAGTAGGCGGTGGTGCCGCGGGCGTTCTCGTACAGCTCGCGGAACTCGTTGCAGACGCTCTCGATGTAGTCCACAAATTCGGGAAATTCCAGCGCCAGCTTCAGGTATCCGCCGTAGCCGATGCGGTCCACCGGCTTGCGCAGGATGGCCCGCCGCGCCGTGACCCAGTTCTCCTTGGCCTCCTTCACCGGGTCGCCGCCCTCGTGGAAGGTGTCCGGGAAGAAGTAGGGCAAAAAGCGCCCCTCGGTGTACTTCACGCCGGGGATGTCGCTGATGAGGCGCAGGGTGCTGCCGTTGCCCACGCTGCCCACCACCGCGTCCAGGCCGATGGAGGCGAACTCCGGCATGAAGGGCTCGGTGCCGATCCAGTGGTCGCCCAAAAACATCATGGCTTCCTTGCCGAGCTCGTGGGTGATGTCCACCATCTCCTTGGCCAGCTTTGCCACCTCACGGCGCTGGAAGGCCATGAAGTCCTTGAACTCCTTGCTGGGCACCCGGTACTGGTTGTTGTAGTAGCCCTGGTCGATGATGAACTCGGGGCGGAACTTGTAGCCCACCTCTTTCTCAAACTGCTCCAGGATGTAGGGGCTGACCGAGGCGGAGTAGCCGTACCAGTCCACATACTTCTCCCGCTTGAGCTCGTCGAACACCAGGGTGAACTGGTGGAAGAAGGTGGTGTAGCGGATGACGTTCACATAGGGGTGCTCGGCGATGAACTTGCGCAGCCGCTCCATGGTGAACTTGTGGGTCTTGGGCTGGCGCACGTCGAAGGTGATCTGGTGCTCGAAGTTCTGCCAGTTGTTCGTCACCGCGTTGTACATGTGCACCGGGTCCCAGATCAGGTAGGCCAGGAAACTCACGGTGTAGTCGTGGAAGGGCGCGCAGCCGGTGATCTCCACGCAGCCGGAAGCCTCGTTGTAGCTCCAGCGCTCGGTGGGGACCACCTCCCCGCTGGTGCGGTCCACCACTTCCCACCAGCGCTTGATGTCGTCGCGGGTGTTCACCTGCATCAGCTCTTCGGAGATCCCCTTCATCAGAGGAATCGACAGAGCGTCGCCGGTGGCGGTGTAAAAGCCGCTCATGATGTAGCACTGCTGCACCTCGTCCGGATTCGCTTTGGCCCAGGCATTGTCCTTGCGGGTGGTGTAATAGGTGGAGTAGATCTTCGCCCCCACCTTGGTAAGCTCCTCGGGGAACTCGGTGCCGTCACAGTCGCGGATGGCGTCCGCCCCCCACCGGTTCAGAATGTCGATGGTCTGGGGCACAACATCCAGATTGGTGGGGATCGTTACCCGTCCGGTCAGTTTTTTCTCGCTCATATTTTTCCTCTTTTCCTGGTTCTTCCCAAAGGCGGTGCGGCGCCCGGGCCCCGCCGGAACAGGCGGGGCCCGGTTTGCCGGCCCTTTGTTATTTGTAGCGTCTGTTGTACAGATACAACAGCACAAGGATGCCCGCCAGGCCCACCAGCTGCACCCCCAAGCCCATCAGGCCCTGGCTCATATCCGCCATGAAGCCCATGGAATGCCCGGTGATGACCAGCGCCAGGCACGCCAGCGCCGCGAGCGCGGCCAGAATGTTCCGGATGATCTTTTTCGTGTATTCATTCATGGCTTTTTCCCCCTTAGCCCTTCAGGCCGCCCAGGGTCATGCCCTGGGTGAGCTTCTTCTGCACGCACATATACAGGATCAGCGTGGGGATCATGACCAGCACCAGGCCGGCGTACATCTGGCCATACTCCGCTTTCGCGTTCTGAGCCTTCATCAGGTTCAGCAGGCCCACGGGCAGCGTGCGCGCGCCGTTGGGATCGGTGAGCATGGTCATGGAGATGATGTACTCGTTCCAGTAGGCCAAAAACTCGAACAGGATGACCGTGATGATGCTCGGCTTTGCCATGGGCAGGATGATGCGCACCATGGTGGTGAAATAGCCCGCGCCGTCCACATAGGCGGCTTCCTCATAGTCTTTGGGCAGGGTAGCCAGATAGCTGCTCAGCAGATAGATGGTGAAGGGCAGCGTGGTGGAAGCCAGGACCAACGACACCACAAAGGGATTGTTCAAAAAGAAGGATTTGCCGAAGGTCGCGTTCAGCCACCGGTCGCCGGCAACGAACATCAGGAAGATGGGGACCACGATGTAGTTCACGTTGATGAACAGGCCGCCCATGAAGCCGCTGCGGATGGCCTTGCGGCCCACGAAATTGTAGCGGCTCAGCACGTAGGCCGCCGGCAGGGCGACCAGCAGCAGGATGGCCAGCGACATGGCGGTGATGAACACCGACGTCATGAAATACTCGCCCATCCGCGCCTTG
Source organism: Candidatus Allofournierella merdavium (assembly GCA_019118765.1). GTDB lineage: Bacteria > Bacillota > Clostridia > Oscillospirales > Ruminococcaceae > Allofournierella_A > Allofournierella_A merdavium. The sequence continues at coordinate 31,788 of DWYI01000054.1, forward strand.
GTCCAGGCGTCCACAAAGTTTTGCAGGTAGATGCCCTGGGGCAGGCTGAAGGGGTTGCCGTAAAATTCGCTGTTCTGCTTGACAGACGCCATGAATACCCACGCCACGGGAACGATGATGGTGATTGCCAGCGCGATCAGCACGATATAGATCACAGCCTTGACGAGCGCTTCGCCCGTCTGGCCGGCCGCTTTTTTGTTTGTGTTCATTCGCCCACACGCTTCCTTTCTGATCAGAACTCCAGAGGCTCACGTTCCGTCACCTTGTTCACGATGGCAGCCAGCGCGAAGGAGAAGGTGAACACCACAACGCCGATGGCCATGCCGTAGCCATAGGTGGAGTTGGTATAAGCCTGCTTGTACATATAGCTCAGGAAGACCTCGGTGGCGCCGTCCGGGCCGCCGTTGGTCATGGCCTTCACGAACAGGAAACTCATGTTGATGTTCGAGATGATGAAGAAGGTCAGGGTGGTGCGGATGTTGGTCCAGATCAGGGGCAGGGTGATGCTGAAGAACTGTTTGATCCGGGAGGCGCCCTCCAGGTTCGCGCTCTCGTACAGGCTTTCGGAGATGGAGGACATACTGGCCATATACATGACCATGTAGTAGCCGATGGCCTGCCACACCATCGCGATGGCCAGGCTGTAGATCACGATCTTTTGGTCGCCCATCCAGTAGATCGGCTCCTTGTCGCCGCGGAAGATGCTCAGGATGCTGTTCAGCAGGCCGTTGTTGGCATCGTAGATGGCGCTGAAGATGGCGCTGATGACGACCACCGACAGGATGTTGGGCACATAGAAGACGATGCGGAAGAAATTCTGCCCTTTGAGTTTTTCGCGGGTCAGGATCGCGGCGAACGTGAGCGCGAAGATGATGGTGACAGCAGTGACCAGCACGATCAGCAGGATGCTGTTGCGGCACGAGCGCAGAAAGTTTTCATCCTGGAACAGGGTGACGAAGTTGTCAAAGCCGACAAATTCCTGATTGGGGGAATAGCCGCCCCAGCGGAACAGCGACATACGAAACACATTGAATGTGGGGATCACCAGAAAAATGAATGCCAATATTGTGGCCGGCGCCACGCAGGCCACGATAAACCAGCTGCGTGCTTTGTTCTTTTGCATTGTGCCTTCTCCTTTCACCCAAAAGGCGGTGAACAAAAGGGTTCATCCTTCTGTTCACCGCCCGGTTTACCAGAGTACCTACGCGGTAAACACCTTATCGGTGTTTGCCATATTATGAATCAGCTTTTCCGTGTTGTTCGCACAGACAGCGATCACTCCATGGCGGCCGCCATGGTCTTGCAGGCATCCTGCATATCGGCCTGCCACTGGTCAACGGTCTTGGTGCCGTTCACAACACTGTCCATGGTGAAGCAGAAGATCTGTTTGAAGTTCATGCCTTCAACAGGCTTGGTGGTCGCGAAGGTGCCGATGGCAGCCTTGGCGCCGTTGTCGTACACGCTGTAGTAGACCTTGTTGTCGTCGCTCAGCTTGTCGGTCATGCCAACGATGGGCTGCACCGCGCCGGCCTCGGCGAAGATGGCAGCGGCCTCATCGCTGTACAGGTAGCTGATGAACACCTTGGCCAGGTCCTGATTCTGAGAACCGGCGGGCACCCAGCACTGCTCGAAGAAGGTGTAGCTGTAACGGTCGCCGCCCTGCTCCATGGCGGGCAGAGCCATGAAGCCCCACTCGAAGCCGTCAGCGCGGGGAGCATCGGCCATCTCGCCGATCACCCAGTTGCCGTTGGGCATGAACAGCGCCTTGTTGTCCAGCACCAGCTGCTGGTTCTTGAGGAAGTTGTCGGCGTTGCCGTTGGAGGGAGTGGACTTCTCGGTGTTGGCGGCCAGTTTGCCCAGCACATCATACATCTGGCCGATCTCTTCGCTGGCCCAGGTGGCCTCGTCATAGCGCAGAGCGCTGTTGAAGAACTCCTGGCCGCCCACCTCGGGGATCATGGCGTAGATGAAGGCGTCCAGATAGCCGGCGGTGGGGTAAGTAAACAGGGGGATGTCGGTCTGGTCAGCCAGAGCGAAGAACTCGTCCCAGGTGGTCGGCAGGGTCAGGGTGCCGCCGCCCTCGGTGAAGTTCGCCTTGTTGTAGAACAGGCCGCAGGGGCTGTAGAACATGGGCATCATGTAGACCTTGTCGTCGTTGTAGGGGTTGGTGGTCAGGTTGCCGGTGAAGCCGGGGATGATCTTCTCGCCCACGGTGACTTCCTCGCCCAGCACCTGCATACTCAGAACGTCGGTCAGGTCGGCCAGGGCGTTCTCCTTCAGCATGGTCTCGGGCAGGGCCTTCTCACGGCCGGTGGCCAGATGGATCACGTCGTAGAAGTTGCCGGCCTTCATCTGGGGGTCGATCACGTCCTCCAGGTTCTTGTCGGTGGTCAGCTCCACGGTGGCGCCGGTCTTCGCCTCGAACGCGTCCGCGACCTTCTGCCACATCTCAGAACCGTAGGCGGTTTCGATGGCGGCGACCTTCAGGGTCTGCCCGGCGTAATCGCCCTGGGCCCCCTCGGACGCGGCGGACGCCGCGCCGCTGGTGGAAGCCGGGGTGGAAGCCGGGGTGGAAGTGGTGCCGCCGCAAGCGGTGAGCAGGGACGCAGCCATCGCGACCGCCAGCAGCATACTGAGTGCCTTTTTCATAATGTACCTCCTGTTTTGTGAATCCATAACGCGGGGATGAAGCCCCGGGCGCCGAAGCGCCCGCCGTTCTCGTTCCCCCCGCGTCTCCTTGATTTCAGTATACGATTTCCCATCGATATTGCAAGTCTTTTCTTGCTCTAACTTTTATAGAACTTGCCTTTCTGTTCAAAGTACCCATTAAATTTGCATTTTAAACAAGATTTTTGTATCGAACATCCACAAAGAACTTTGTTATCATTCCGTAACCTTTTCCGTTCGGGGAAGACGCTCTTTTCTGTTTCACTATCTTGTTCTTATCAATGGTTCGGATATATACTATTTTGCGGTCCGCGCGTTTTTCTGCCCGCTGTTTCCTTTTTTGCGCGGCTACCGATTTACATTTTTTCCAAAAAGTTTTATAATGAGATCAAAGTTTCGATTGTATTTTGCTTTTTGCTTTATGTATTTTGACAGCCCTGCGCCCTTTCCAGTCCCTTTGGCCGCCCGTCTTTCCAAAGGCAGCGTCCCGCGTCTGCCCTGCCGCACATTTCTTTCGGAGGTCGCATCATGAGTTCCAATCGCTACGACGTCACCACAGGTTCATCCGGCCATCTCTCCGCCCTGCTCGAAAACGCAAAGCTGCTGTACGTGACGGATGCCCAGTTCAGCGAGGACTGGCACAGCGTGATGCACAGCCACCCCAATCTGGAACTGTTTTACTGTGTGCGGGGCATCGGCGAGCTGCGCATGAAGGATCGGGTGCTGCCGGTGGGCAGCGACGATATGATCATCGTAAACCCGAATGTGGAGCACACCGAGTCCAGCATCCCCAGCAACCCCCTGGAATACATCGCGCTGGGCATCAGCGGGGTGGACCTGATCTTCGACCCCCAGGGCCAGCACTGCTCGGTGCTGAACTACCGGGAATCCCGTTCGGAGATCGTGGCGCTGCTGCGGATGCTGATCTCGGAGGCCTCCAGGCAGCCAAACGGGTGGGACAACGTCTGCCAGCACCTTCTGGTGGTGCTGCTGTCCCTCCTGCTGCGCCACACCCACTTCACGCTGAACATCGAGCAGGGGCTGCACACCAACAAGGAATGCGCCGCCGCGCGCCGCTACATCGACGAGCATTTTGCCGAGCCCATCGACCTGGACATACTGGCCAACATCACCCATGTGAACAAATACTATCTGGCCCATGCCTTCAAGCGGGAGTACGGCATCTCCCCCATCAACTATCTGATCGAGCGGCGGATCCGGGAGAGCAAATACCTGCTGGAGCACACCGATTACGCGCTTTCGCAGATCGCGCATTTTCTGGGCATCTCCTCCTCCAGCTATTTCTCCCAGAGCTTCCGGCGCTCCACCGGGCAAAGCCCCACCGAGTACCGCAAGCAGGTCCGCGAGGCCGCTTCCCAAGGGTCCGCCCGCGCGTGAGCGGGCGGCAGGCCACCCTGCCCGGAAACGGGCGGGGCGCTCCCCGCGGCAAACAGGCAGGAGCCGCCTCCCATCGGGAGGCGGCTCCTGCCTGTTTGCTCTCTTCTCTGCGTCGGCGCTCATCGCGCGTCCCGCCGGTCAGACGCCCGGTAGAAGGCCCGTTTCTCGTCGTACATGGCCCCTTCCGCCCGCGCGATCAGTTCGTCCATATCCTGCTCGCAGTCCTGCCAGCAGGCGCTGCCGATCGAAATGTGGTAGCCCTCCGTCTCCACCAGTTCGCGGAGATTGTCCAGCTTTTCCGCCACGATGTCGGAGCCGTCCCACAGGGAAAAGGCCACGAACTCGTCCCCGCCAATCCGGTAGGTGTGCTCCGTGCCGAAAACGTAACAGATGCTGTTTGCCACAAAGCGCAGCATGGTGTCCCCCGCTTTATGGCCGCGCTGGTTGTTCAGCTCATGCAGCCCGTTCACGTCGATGTAGATGCAGTGGAAGGCGTCGCCGGCCACGCTTTTGTATTCAGGCAGGGCGGCCTCGTAGCTGTTGCGGTTTTTCAAGCCGGTCAGCGCGTCCATGGTCCCCATGTCATGAATCAGCCGGTAGGATTCCATGTTGCACATCGCCATTATAAAGCTGTTGGCCACGCACTCCACGTTCCGGTATACAGCGTCCCGGTCCCCTTGAAAATTCATCGCGCACAGGACGCCGTACAGCGTGCCCTGCGTATCCAGGGCCGGCGTGATCATCACGCTGCGCACCCGCCGGGAGCGCAGCTGTTCCAGTTCCCGAGGAGAAAGGCGGACGTCGCTTTTCCCGTCGCAGAGCATGACGCTGCGGTTTTGGAGCAGGCACTGATACACCTGAGGGAAATCCTGCTTGATGTTGCTTCCCGCGTCGACGGGCACAAAGGCGGCGTCCTCCCGCCGCCACAGGGAGGTCCGGTATATCTGGCCGCTGTGCAGCGCCAGCAGGAATGCGCCCTCCGCCCTGACCTCCTCGGCCACCTTTTTCAGCGCCTCGACCATCAGGTCCGGATCCTGGTGGGCGCCGAAAAGGGTCTGCTGCACCTGGAACATAAAGGTGGTCTGCCGGATCTGGGCCTGCTTGAGCAGCAGGCGGCGCCGGTGCTGCCGGAGCGTGATGAACAGGCAGAAGGCGGTGATGACCGTCACGGCCACCCCCAGGAAGAGGATGATCTGGCTGATCCCGCTGGCCTCGGCAAAGGCCACGCTTTCCGGCACGATCAGCGCGATGGACCAGTGGTTGATCCCGGTCGGCTGGTATCGGATATAGAGCGATTCGCCCGTGGCGCCGGAGGTGAAGACGATGTAGCCGGGCCGGCCGTTCCGCAGATCCTGCCGCATGGTTTCCACGGAGTAGCCCGGCCGCGTCTCGCCGAACTCCATGCCGTCGTCATACAGGTTGCCCGGCGTTTCGTGCCACACGTCCATCAGAAGGTCGCCGGTGTCGCCGTCCACCAGGCAGATCTGCCCCCGTTCGTTGAAGGGCATATCCGCCTCAAAAAAAGACGGCAGCCGCTCCAGGTCCATCAGGCCGTAAAGGATGGCCGCCACCTGCCCGTCGCTCTGAATGGGCACCGCCTGGCAGAGGAACCACGCCCCGCTCCCCTCCACCCCCGGAAAACGGCCGGAGATCCAGGGCGCGCTGCGGGCAGTCTGCTCAAACGAGGGCAGGGCGGTGCGGTCCGGGAGCGCGCTTCCCCCGCAGACCAGACGCCCGTCCTGGAACTGGACGCAGAGCGCGTCGAACCGCTGGCTGCCGGAGATCGAATCCAGCTCGGCCCGGAGCGCCTCGGCGTCCTCGAGCCCCCCCTGGGTCAGCAGGCTTGCCGCCAGCTCCAGATTGCCCTCGTACAGCTCCAGATTGTACCGGAGGACCGCTGCGGCTTCGTCGGTGGCCTGCTCGATCTCATAATAGCACTCATCCATGGAGAACCGCCAGAGGATGCGGGCGGTGGACCAGAAACAGACGCCCAGGAGAAGGACCAGAAGGACAGGCCAGAGAATTTCCCGATAGGACTTTTTATCTTCCATACAACGCTTCCATTCAAACCCATCGATGGTGTGTAACGGCGGGGCTCTTTCACGACCCACAATTTCATTATAGCAACGAGGCGATGCAATTACAATCGCCCGCCGGCGGCGGGAAGGCCTCTGCCGCCCGCGGAAGGCGTTCGCGCCTTCTCGCGCCGCCCGCTTTCTCCGGGGCGCTGTGCACAGCGCTCCCCCGGCGTGGGACCGCCGCCGGGCCGGGAGCGCAAAGCGGCGGCCTGTCGTTCCGGGGCCGGCGTCCGAATGCCCTCTCCGGCCGCCATTTTTGACCCGTAAGCCCTCATTTCGGGGCGGCCGTTCGCCATCCTCTATGCCGAAAGGGCATTGGCCGAACCGCGCAGCGCCGCTCAGACGGAAAAACCCCGGAGACCGCACGGCCCCGGGGTTTTCACCGTTTTGAAAAGGTTTAGCGCTTGGAGAACTGAGGCGCGCGACGGGCGGCCTTCAGGCCGTATTTCAATCGTCTGAGCGATGATTTTCCTTGATATTCCGGGCTTTTTTGAGCCTCGGCCCCTCGGTTGTCCTATTCCTTAACCAAAAAACAGGCCACTTTTACGAGGGGACAGCTTGATGAAAT
>DWYI01000055.1 GCA_019118765.1 Candidatus Allofournierella merdavium
CAGCAAACCATGTCCGACAAGATTGTACAGCTAAACGAGGAAGTAATCAAGGGGCAACTCAAGGAACTTGTGCGCGGAAGCGTAGAGGAAACCCTCAACGAACTGCTGGAGGCCGAAGCAGAAAAGTTGACCCAGGCAGCCCGGTACGAGCGCAATGAACAGCGCCAGGGCTACCGCAGCGGCCATTACAGCCGCAACCTCACCACTACTTCCGGGGATGTCACTCTCAAGGTGCCTAAACTCAAAGGGATCTCCTTTGAGACCGCCATCATTGAGCGGTACCGCCGTCGTGAAAGTAGCGTGGAAGAAGCCCTCATCGAAATGTATCTGGCAGGCGTATCCGTCCGGCGTGTGGAAGATATCACTGAGGCTCTGTGGGGCAGCAAAGTCTCTCCCTCCACCATTAGTGAGTTGAACAAGAAAGCATACGTCCACATCGAGAATTGGCGAAATCGTCCTCTGCAAGGCGGACGGTATCCGTATGTCTATGTGGATGGAATCTACCTGCGCCGCAACTGGGGCGGAGAGTTTGAAAATGTAGCCATTCTGGTAGCGATTGCGGTGAATGAGGGTGGATACCGCGAGGTTCTTGGCGCAGCCGAGGGCATGAAGGAGGACAAAGCCAGTTGGGTCAGTTTCTTCCAGTGGCTGCGCGGCCGTGGTCTGGATGGTGTAAAACTCGTTGTTGGCGACAAGTGTCTTGGCATGCTGGAAGCCGTGGGTGAAGTGTTTCCTGAAGCCAAATACCAGCGCTGCACTATCCACTTTTACCGCAATGTCTTCTCTGTCACACCTCGCTCCAAAGTGAAGCTGGTAGCCAAAATGCTCAAGGCAATCCATGCCCAGGAGAGTAAGAAAGCCGCCCGTGAAAAGGCCAGGGCCGTGGTGGAGGAGTTGCGTTGTATGAAGCTGAAAGAGGCCGCTAAGAAGGTGGAGGACAGCATTGAAGAAACACTGACCTACTGCGATTTTCCCAGCGAGCATTGGACTCGCATCCGCACCAACAATGTGATTGAGCGGCTGAACCGGGAGATCCGCCGCCGCACTCGCGTGGTGGGGAGTTTTCCGGACGGCAATTCCGCCCTTATGCTGGTCTGTGCCCGGCTGCGCCATGTGGCTGGTACCCAGTGGGGCAGCAAGAAGTACATGAACATGAAGCACCTGGAGGCGGCCCTTGAGGATGCCTCTATTGCTGGCTGACTTCATTCATTCCAGACGCTGCAAACCAAATTTGCGAAAAAATGTTGACACTACCCATTTCGACGAAGGGTTTGGTAAAACGGTCCCTTACCAACACAAATCTAAATTAGGACGCGCAACAAAAAGAGCCCGCCATCCCGGCGGGCCCTGTTGCAGGGTTCTGCGCTTATTTGACGATCTCACCCTCGGTGGCGCCGCCGCAGGCGTTGGACTCGTCGGTGTCGATATGCATGGCGGTGGCGAACTTCTCGCTCACCCGGATGACCACATCGTCGAACACCAGCTTGCGGCCCTCTTTGCCGCAGGCCACCTTGACGATCTCCTTGTCGGCCACACCCAGCTTCACAGCGTCCTCGGGGGTGACGTGGATGTGGCGCTTGGCCACGATGACGCCCTCTTTGAGCTCCACCTCGCCGCAGGGGCCCACCAGCTTGCAGGCGCCGGAGCCGGCGATGTCGCCGGACTCGCGCACAGGGGCGGCGATGCCCACCGAGCGGGCGTCGGTGGCGGACAGTTCCACCTGATCGGCGCTGCGGCAGGGCCCGAGGATGGACACGTTGGCCAGCTCACGCTTGGGGCCCACCACGGTGACCCGCTCGTTGGAAGCAAACTGGCCGGGCTGGCTCAGGGGCTTTTTGACCGTTAACTCATAGCCGGCGCCGAACAGGGTCTCCAGCGTCTCCTTGGTGACGTGGACGTGCCGGGCCGAGGTCTCAACCATAAATTTCATTGTGATTTTCCTCCCTTTATCCTGCGCCGCGCCGCCGCTGGCTGACGCGGTGTTTCCATTTGCCGTATCTATTTTAGCACACAGGGTAAAAAGTTCAAGACAAAACCCCGCTTTTTGTGATATAATAAGCGCAAATGCCCAGGGCCGCTGCATTTTTTTGCAGACAGCCGGAAAGGAAGCGCCGCCGATGGATTTTGAAGAACTCAAACAGGAATGTCTTGCCTGCCGCAAGTGCGGCCTGTGTGAGACCCGCACCAACGTGGTGTTCGGCACCGGCCCCAAAACAGCGGAGGTCATGCTGATTGGCGAGGGCCCCGGCAAGAACGAGGACGAACAGGGCCTGCCCTTTGTGGGGCGCAGCGGCAAGCTGCTGGATCAGTACCTGACGGCGGTGGACCTCTCCCGGGAGAAAAATGTCTTTATCGCCAACATCGTCAAATGCCGCCCGCCGGAAAACCGCGACCCGCTGCCCGAGGAGTGGGACGCCTGCCTGCCCTGGCTGCGGGAGCAGTTCCGGATCATCCGCCCGAAGATCATGGTATGCCTGGGGCGCATCGCCGCCCAGCGGCTGATCCGGCCCGACCTGTCGGTGACGCGGGAACACGGTGTGTTCGAGGAGAAGAACGGCGTGTGGTTCATGGCCACCCTGCATCCCGCCGCACTGCTGCGCAACCCCAGCCAGAAGCCTCTGGCCTTTGGGGACTTTGTGGCCCTGCGGGAAAAGATCCACGAGGTGTGTGACCACACCTATTGACCCATGCCCCCGTGCTTTTTTGTAAAGTTATATCGCTTTACTGTAAAACGCCGGCCCGGAGAAAGTTCTCCGGGCCGGCGCGGCTTTTTTACGCGAACCACTCCACCGCGCGGCGGGCGGAGAAATTTTGCTCCAGCCACGCGCGGGAAGCGGCCGTATCGAATTGCCAGGCCCCCACGGGGCAGCCGATGCTGCAAACGAGGCAGTTGACGCATTTTGCGCCGTCCACCTCCAGCCGGTCGCTCAAAGCGCCGGTGGGGCAGGCAGCACTGCGGGCGGGCAGGTGCAATTGATAAATTCCGTTGGCAGGCCAAGCTGTTCGCAAAGCAATTCAGCGGCGCGCTTTGTGCCGCCGGACGGGCTGAAATACGCCGTTTTGACGGCTCGGATCACACTCATTTCCGGACACTTCCCTTCCTGATGCCGTTAAAGGCAGGTTGTCCCCTCATTATAAACGCCCGGCCCCCGCGCGTCAACGCGCAGAGGCCGGGCGCTGTTTGTTTTGAAGGACCTTCACAGGCTGTCCACAAAGGCCTGCAGCATGGCAAGGCCCACCGGGCCGCTCTTTTCCGGGTGGAACTGAAAGCCGGTCACCCTGCCCCGCTCCACCGCGGCACAGACGGTGTGGCCGCCGTATTCCACAGTGGCCGCACACTCCCCGGAGTGAACGGGCAGCGCCTGGAAGCTGTGGACAAAGTAGACCTCATCGCCGTTATGGGTGTTGCGCAGCAGACCGTTTTCCGCGCCGGGGGCGATGGTCAGCGCGCTCCAGCCGATGTGGGGCACCTTCAGGGGCTCGCCGTCCGCCGTTTGCTCCGGCAGGGGTTCCACAGTGCCCTCCACAAGGCCCAGGCCCCTGGTAAAACCGCCCTCGGTGCTGGAATCCAGCAGCATCTGCATACCAAGGCAGATGCCCAGCAGCGGGGTGCCCTCCCCCGCCTTTTTCACCAGCGGTTCCACCAGCTGCTGGCGGTGCAGCTGCTCCATGCCGTCCGCAAAGGCGCCCACGCCGGGCAGCACCAGCGCGCCGGCCCGCAAGACCTCCTCCGGCGTGGTGGCAAAGCACACATCGGCGCCGCAGTGCTCCAGGGCCCGGCGCACGCTCAAAAGATTGCTGCGGCCGTAGTCCACGACCGTTACCATCGGTCTCATCGTCTCACCTCCACGCCCAAGGCCCGTACCTCACTTTTCAGCGTGGGCACATCGGTCTTGCCGTAGTGCAGGATGCTGCCCACGGCCACCGCATCCGCGCCGCCCTTCGCGGCGGCGGCGATGTCCCCGGCGCAGGACGCGCCGCCGGCGGCGATCACCGGCACCTCCACCAGGCCCGCCACCGCGGCGATCAGTTCCTGATCCATGCCGCGCTGAAAGCCCTCTTTGTCCACGCTGGAGAGCAGGATCTCCCCCGCTCCCAGTGACACTGCCTCTTTTGCCCACTCCAGCACATCCCGGCCGGAGTGCTCCCGGCCGTTGTCATAATAGGCTTCCCAGCCCGCTTCCGGGCGGTTGGGATCCCGGCGTTTTGCCTGGATGCTGAGCACCATGCACTGACTGCCATAGGCCCGGGCGATCTCGGTGATGAGCTGGGGACGGCGCAGGGCGGCGGTGTTCACCGCGGCCTTGTCCGCCCCGGCTTTGAGCACCGCGCCCACATCCGCCGCGCTGCGCAGGCCGCCGCCGGCGGTGATGGGGATAAACACGTCGGCGGTGGTGCGCTCCAGGATGTTACCCAGATTGTTGCGCTCATAGAGGCTGGCCACCGTGTCCAGATACAAAATTTCGTCGATCCCCTGCTCGTAGTAGCGGCAGGCAAAGTCGTGGGGGTCGCCCAGCTTGCGCAGCCCCTCATACTGGATGCCCTTCACCAGAAAGTCGTCCTTCACATCGAGGCGCGCGATGAGACGTATCTTGCGGCTCATGCCTGGCCCTCCTTCTGGGGCGCGCCGTAGTCGCAGAGGCTCTCGCCCTCAAAGGGGGTGTGCCGCAGGCTCCAGCGGCCGTTCTCATACTGCCACAGATGGGGCGAACGGAACCGGTCGGCCAGATGCATGAAATAGTCCATGTCCATTTCCGGCTGCTCGAAGCAGTCGGCGGCGGCGCCGAAGTGCTTTTTGTCGATGGAGATGTACTGGAAGAAATCCTGGGCGAAGCGCATGGGGAACTCGCCGTCGAACTTCTTGCAGAGGGCCACGCCCTCCTCCCGGGTGATCTCGTGGTTGCGGATCTCCTGGGCCGCGTCGTAGGTGCAGCGGCCGATGCCGTATTTGATGTAGGTGGTGTAGTAGAAGAAGTCGTCCACCTTGTCGTCGATGGAGTTGTACTTGGAATAGGTGCCCGCCGTGCGCTCGGGGCTGGGCACAAAGCCGCCGTGCTCCACCGCGTAGTAGTAAGCCCCCTGGGGATGCCACTTCTCATAGTAGCCCATATAGTGCACCTGGATGTGGTTCTTCTCCACGTCGGAGGTGTCGCTGGGCAGATAGATGGCCAGGTCGGCCTTGTCCACCTTGAAGTCCTCCTCCAGCTGGCGCAGGGAGACGCCGCCCAGATAGATATGGTCGAAGTCGTTGGTGGCGAAGAAGTGCTCGTCCCGCAGGGCGCTGTCGTTGTCGGCGATGGGGTTGCCGAACTCGGCCTCGTTCTCACCGTAGAACACCAGCGGGATGCCGAACTTGGCCGCCATCTTGGGGGCCAGCTGCTTCTGGCCCAGAATGAAGGGCTGGAAGGGATGGAACAGGTTCTCGGTGGCCAGACGGGTGAGCAGCCGATGGGTCAGGCCGTTGGGGGTGCACAGGTAGTTGTCGAACCCGGCGTGGATCCACGCCTCGAAGTTCTGCCAGCCCCAGGGCGTGTAGATGTGGGGCGCCCAGGTGACGGTGAGGGGGTGCATGCCATACTTGTATTTCAGAAGGTGGGCGGCGTAGAAGCTGTCCTTGCCGCCGCTGCCCGGCACCAGGCAATCGTAGCTGCCGTCGGTCTTGCGATAGCGGTCGCACAGCTCCCGCAGCTGACGCTCCCGGTCGGCCCAGTCGATCTTGCCCTCTTTGTTGTGGCAGGCATGGCAGGCGTCACAGACGCCGTCCTCCTGGATGACCATGGTCTTTTTCTTGGAGTGGATGGTGTGCTCGAACTCGTAGCAGCTGTTGGGCTTCTGGTTGGTCATCACACACTCTTTGCAGAACTTCACCTCCCGGGGCAGGCCGAAGAAGGTCTCCCGCTGTTCGGGTGGGATGTCGGGGGCATATTTGGAATAGTCGATGGGCAGGTAACGGGGAAGTTTTTCCATGGTGATGGTTCCTTCTTTCTTTCTTAAATGGAAAACAGGGCACAGGCGGGCGTGGCGGGCGGAACTGTTTCCGCTCACCCAGCGGGCGCCTTTGCCCTGCTCAGTGTGTTTTTATGGCTCGCCGTAGGTGCGGATGATCGCCTGGGCCGCCTCCCGGCTGGAGATGCGCGCATCCATCGCCCGCTTTTCGATCAGGCGGTGGGCCTCCTCCTCGGTGAGGCCCGCGTGCAGCGCCAGCAGGCACTTGGCCTGGCAGATCACCCGTGCCTCATCCAGACGTTTGGTGAGGCGGCGGTTCTGGTCGATGATCTTCTGCATCCGCTGGCGGCCGGTGCGAAGCATCCGCACCGCAAAAGCCGCCTGCTGGCGGGAGAGGGGTTTGGGCAGCACCAGCACCCCATACTTTTCCAGGCCCGCGGCGATCTTGTCCGCCTGGGGCGCGGCGCACAAAAAGATGACGTCCAGGCCGCTCTCCACCGCCTGAATGGCCAGTTCCCGGCCAAACTCGTCCGGCAGGGGGGCGTTGATGACCATCAGGCTGCCGCCGTCCGCGGTGAAGCCCCGTCTTGCCTCGCCCGCGCTGGTACAGCACACAGCCGGCCGGCCGGCGGCAAACACGCTTTTCAGTGCCTCGTGGGTCTGTTTCTCCCCCACGATCCACACGCCTGCCATGGACTTCACCTGCCTTTCAGGGGAGTTTTGCCGTCAGATCCGGTCGAAATACATCTGCATCTCGTATTCATGGGGATTTTCCGCCCCGGCGTAGGCCGCAGCGGCCCGCTGCTTCTGGGCGAGATAGGTGTTCAACAGACGCTGGGGAAGAGTCTGCTGCAGGAAGCGGCTCTCGCCCGCGGCCTTCACCGCCTGGGCCAGGCTGGTCGGCAGCGTGGCGCACACCGGCCCGGCTCCGCCGCCCGCGAAGAGGTCGCGGTCGGAGGCAGGCGGCAGCGGCAGCCCGTCCCGGATGCCCTCCATGCCGGCTTCCAGCAGCAGCGCGGTGACATAGTAGGGGTTGCAGGCCGGGTCGGGACTGCGCAGTTCCATGCGGCAATCGGCCCCGGTGGCCGCCGGCACCCGCACCAGCGAGGAGCGGTTCTGGCAGGACCAGCTCACGGTGCCCGGCGCCTCGCAGCAGCCCAGCCGCAGATAGGAACCCGGCAGCGGGTTGGAGAACACCGTCAGTTCCGGCACACGGCGCAGGATGCCCGCCAGAAAAGCCGCCGCCACCGGATCCGGTTTGTCCTTGAAATTTTCAAAGAGGTTGCGCCCGTCCTTGATCACCGAGAAGTTCAAATGCAGGCCGTTGCCGCTCTTGTTCGGCAGCGGTTTGGGCAGGAAGGAGGCATACAGACCGTGCTGGCCGGCGATGGCCTTGACCACCGTGTGCACCGTCATCAGATCGTCCGCCGCCTGCAGGGGCGAGGCGCAGCGGAAGTCGATCTCGTTTTGTCCCGGACCCTGTTCGTGGTGGCTGCGCTCGGGCTGGATGCCCATCTCCTCCAGCGTCAGGCAGATGTTCCGGCGCACGTTCTCCCCCCGGTCGATGGGGGCCAGATCAAAATAGCCGCCCTGGTCAAAGGGAATGCGGGTGGGCTGGCCGTGCTCGTCGGTCTCGAAGAGATAAAACTCACACTCCGGCCCCACCAGAAAGCTGTAGCCGGCCTGGGCCGCGGCCTGTTCGGTGCGGCGTAGCAGCGCCCGGCCGTCGCCCTCAAAGGGGCGGCCGTCGGGGTAGCGCACGTCGCAGAACAGCCGTCCCACACAGCCTTCGCTGGGCCGCCAGGGCAGCAGGGCGAAGGTGTCCAGGTCCGGCGTGAGGAACAGATCGGACTCCGCCACATTGGCAAACCCGGGGATGGCGGAGGCGTCAAACGACACCCCCTGCTCCGCGGCGTGGCGCAGCTGGCTGGACATGATGGCGATGTTTTTCTGCACGCCGAACATGTCGCAGAATGCCAGACGGATGAATTTGATGTCGTTTTCCTCCACGAACCGGAGGAGTTGGTCAAGGGTGTGGGTCATGAAGATCCCCCTCCTTTAAAAGCGGTGAAAATTGCAAAAAGCGCTGCGTTGCCCTTGGGGGAGAACGCAGCGCCTTTGCTGTTTCGATCAATGGTATTATACCCGTCCGCGGCCGCCGCGTCAAGGGGAGCCGGCGATGTTTTTGTGTGCCCCGGCGCAGGCGGCGCGATTGACAACCGGCCGGCGGAATGCTATTCTAAAAAGGAACAACGGCGTTCCGGCTGTCCCGCCCCGCGGGTCGGCAGCGGGCGTCGTTTGCCTATTTTATGCCCCCGGGGCGAAAGGACAGAGACCATGAGACAAATCATCAATCATTCCTTTGACGCGATCCCGAAAAGCTATCTCTTCAGCGAGGTGGCCCGGCGGGTGGCGGCCTTCCGCGAAGCCCATCCCGACCGAAAACTGATCCCCATGGGCATCGGCGACGTGACGCGTCCCCTGCGCCGGCCGGTGATCGACGCGCTGGAAAAAGCCGCCGAGGAGCAGACCCATGCCGAAACCTTCCACGGGTACGGCCCCGAACAGGGCTACGACTTCCTGCGCCAGGCGGTGCTGCGCCACTACGCCGGATTCGGGGTGACGCTGGACCTGGCGGACATCTTCATCAGCGACGGCGCCAAAAGCGATCTGGGCAACCTGCCGGACCTGTTCAGCGATCAGTGCAAAGTGCTGCTGCCCGACCCGGTCTACCCTGTTTACCGGGATTCCAACCTGATGGCCGGCCGGGATGTGGCCTACATCGCCGCCACCCGCGCCAACGGCTTTGCGCCGCTGCCGGACGACAGCCTCCACGCCGATCTGGTGTATCTGTGCAGCCCGTCCAACCCCACCGGCTCGGCCTACACCCGCGAGCAGCTGAAGGTCTGGGTGGACTGGGCCCTTGCGAACGACGCGGTCATCCTCTACGACGCGGCGTATGAGTGCTTCATCCGGGACGACCTGCCCCACAGCATCTACGAGGTGGAGGGCGCGAAGGATTGCGCCATCGAGGTGTGCAGCCTGAGCAAGACCGCCGGTTTCACCGGGATGCGCTGCGGTTACACGGTGGTGCCGCACACGCTGGCGCGGGAGGGCATGAACCTGCACGATCTGTGGCTGCGGCGCCAGTGCACCAAGATGAACGGCGTGGCCTATCCCATCCAGCGGGCTGCCGAGGCGGTGTTCACCCCCGAGGGAATGGCCGCCTGCAAAGAGGACATCGCCGCCTATCTGCGGGCCGCCGGCATCGTGGCCGCCGCCATGGACGAACTGGGCATCTGGTACTGCGGCGGCAAAAACTCCCCTTACATCTGGCTGGAGTGCCCCAAGGGGATGGACTCCTGGCAGTTCTTTGACGCCCTTCTGGAAAAGGCCGGCGTCATCGGCACGCCGGGCAGCGGTTTTGGCGAGAACGGCGAGGGCTATTTCCGCCTGTCCGCCTTCTCCGGCGAGGAGAACGCCCGCGTCGCCATGGAGCAGATGACCGCCTGGCTGCGGAGCCTGTAAGGCCGACGTTGCAAACAAGGCCCCCGGCAGACGCCGGGGGCCTCGTCTTTTCTGCTTCTTTGCACCACGGGTAAAACAGCGCCCCGCGGCCTGTCCGCGGGGCGCTGTTTCTGTTACTTTTGATGGGCAAGGCTCGCCGCCACAAACTCGCGGAAGATGGGCTGGGGCCGGTCCGGCCGGCTCTTGAACTCCGGATGATACTGCACGCCCACGAAGAAGGGGTGATCGGGCAGTTCCATGGCCTCCACCAGCCGGCCGTCGGGCGACAGGCCGCTGAATACCACCCCCGCCTCGCTCAGGGTGGCGCGGAACTCATTGCTCACCTCATAGCGGTGGCGATGGCGCTCGCTGATGATGTTCTGGTTATAGATGCGATACAGCAGAGTGCCGGGCTGTACCACACACGGGTAGGCGCCCAGCCGCATGGTGCCGCCCTTGGGCAGGTTGCCCTGCTGGTCCGGCATCAGGTCGATGACGCAGGCATTGCCCTCGGGATCAAATTCCCGGGAATTTGCCCGCGGCAGGCCGGCCAGGGCGCGGGCCGCGTCGATCACCGCGATCTGCATCCCGAGGCAGATGCCAAAGTAGGGCACCTTGTTCCGGCGGGCAAAGTCCGCCGCCAGCACCATGCCCTCGATGCCCCGCTCGCCAAAGCCGCCGGGCACCAGGATGCCGTCCGCATGGGCGAGGCGGGCGTCCACCGTTTCCGGGGTGAGCTGCTCGGAATCCACCCAGTCCAGCTTCACGGCGGCGTCGTTGGCGTAGCCCGCATGGTTGAGAGCCTCCACCACCGAGAGATAGGCATCGTGCAGTTCCACATACTTGCCCACAATGGCGATGTTGACCTTCTTTTCCAGGCTGCCGATGCGCTGGCACAGCGCCGACCACTTGGAAAGATCGGGCTCCGCCGTATCGAAGCCCAGCCGCTTGCAGACCAGGTCGTCCAGCCCGGCGGCGTGCAGCATCAGCGGCACCTCGTAGAGGCTGCCCAAGGTGCGGTTCTCAATGACACAGTCCGGCTCCACGTTGCAGAAAGCCGCCAGCTTCTGCAGGATGCCCTCCTCCAGCGGTTCGTCGCACCGGGCGATGATGACGTCCGGCATGATGCCCATGCTCTGCAGCTCCCGCACCGAGTGCTGGGCGGGTTTTGTTTTGTGCTCGCCGGAGCACTTGAGCCAGGGCACCAGCACCACATGAAGGAACATGCAGTTTTCCCGGCCCTTTTCCCGGCTGATCTGGCGCAGCGCCTCCAGGAAGGGCTGGCTTTCGATGTCGCCGATGGTGCCGCCGATCTCGGTGATCACCACGTCGGCACCGGTGTAATCGCCCAGGCCGTAGACGAATTGTTTGATCTCGCCGGTGATGTGGGGGATGGTCTGCACGGTGCGGCCCAGGTACTCGCCCGCCCGCTCCTTGTGCAGCACGTTCCAGTACACCCGGCCGCTGGTGAGGTTGGACAGCTTGTTCAGGTCCTCATCGATGAACCGCTCATAGTGCCCCAGGTCCAGGTCGGTCTCCACCCCGTCCTCGGTGACGAAGACCTCGCCGTGCTGGTACGGGCTCATGGTGCCCGGGTCCACGTTGATGTACGGATCCAGCTTCTGCGCGGCCACCTTGAGCCCTCGCTGTTTGAGCAACCGGCCCAGGCTGGCCGCGCTGATGCCCTTGCCCAGGCCAGACACCACGCCGCCGGTCACAAATATGTGTTTTGCCATGATGATGCACTCCCCTGTTCGCTGCGATTTTGCAAAAAAAGTGAGGGAATCCACCGCCCCGCCGAGCGAGGCGGAACGATGGACTCCCTTGTCCTAACGAGGAAATATTATAAAGCTTGCGATGGGGATTTGTCAACCAAAATCACACAGAAAACAGCAGTTCGGTGTAATCGGGGTAGGGCAGCGAACCGGCGGGCAGATACGCCTCGGCGGCGTCGGCGCCCTTGCGCACAGCGTCCATGTCCGGCAGGATCGTGTCGCGGTAGAAGCAGGCAGCCTCCTGGCCGTTGCCCAGTTCCTCGGCCTGGGCCAGATCCTTCTCCAGCTTCTTCTGGGCGGCGGTGATCTCCTGATAGTAGCCGGCCAGCGTTTCCAGTTCGCCCTGCTGGGCCCCGCAGGGCACCGTGGCCGCCACCGCTTTGCAGGCGGCGATGTCGCCGGCAAGGCTGTTCATGGTGGACAGCACCGCGGGCAGGAACTGCTGACGGACCATCATGCCCATGGTCTTTGCCTCCACATGCAGGGTCTTGCAGTAGTTCTCCAGCAGGATGGTGTAGCGGGAACGGACTTCTCCCTCTGTGAAGATGTTGTGAGAGGTGAACAGGCGGATGTTCTTCTCCGCCACCATCTGCGGCAGCGCCTCGGGGGTGGAGCGCAGGTTGTACAGGCCCCGCTTTTCCGCCTCGGCCACCCACTCGTCGGTGTAGCCGTTGCCGTTGAAGATGACCTTCTTGTGCTTCTTGATGGCACGCTTCACCAGTTCATGCACGGCAGAATCCATCTGGTCGGGGGCGGCGTCCTTCAGCTCGTCGTAGAACTCCCGCAGGGCCTGGGCCACGGCGGTGTTCAGCACCACGTTGGGGCCGGACACCGACAGAGAGGAGCCGGGCATACGGAACTCGAACTTGTTGCCGGTGAAGGCGAAGGGGCTGGTGCGGTTGCGGTCGGTGGTGTCCTTGAAGAACTGGGGGATCACCGAGGTGCCCATCTGCATGGCCACCTTCTCCTGCTTGCCGAAGTACTCGTCGTTCTCGATGGACTTCAGCACGGCGGTGAGTTCGTCGCCCAAAAAGACGGACACGATGGCCGGAGGCGCCTCGTTGGCACCCAGGCGGTGATCGTTGCCCGCGCTGGCCACCGATACCCGCAGCAGGTCGGCGTACTCGTCCACCGCCTTGATCACCGCCATCAGGAACACCAGGAACTTGGTGTTCTCGGCGGGGGTGCGGCCCGGATACAGCAGGTTGGAGCCGGTGTTGGTGATCAGCGACCAGTTGTTGTGCTTGCCGGAGCCGTTGATGCCGTCAAAGGGTTTTTCGTGCAGCAGGCAGGTCAGGCCGTGGCGGTCGGCCACCAGCTTCATCATCTCCATGGTCAGCTGGTTGTGATCCACGGCGATGTTGGCGGTGTCAAAGACCGGGGCCAACTCGTGCTGGGCCGGGGCCACCTCGTTGTGTTTGGTCTTGGCGGGCACGCCCAGCTTCCACAACTCCTCGTCCAGGTCGTGCATGAAGGCGGCCACACGGGGACGCAGCGCGCCAAAGTAGTGATCTTCCATCTCCTGCCCCTTGGGCGCGGGAGCGCCCAGCAGGGTGCGGCCGGTGAACACCAGATCCTTGCGCTTTTCGTACATCGCCTTATCCACCAGGAAATACTCCTGCTCCGGCCCGATGGTGGTGGACACGCCGGTCACCGCCTCGTCGCCCAGCAGGTGCAGGATGCGCACCGCCTCGTGGCTCAGGGTCTCCATCGAACGCAGCAGCGGGGTCTTTTTGTCCAGCGCTTCGCCGCTGTAGGAGCAGAAGGCGGTGGGGATGTAGAGGGTGCCGTCCTTGATGAAGGCGGGGCTGGTGGGGTCCCAGGCGGTGTAGCCCCGGGCCTCAAAGGTGGCGCGCAGGCCGCCGGAAGGGAAGCTGGAGGCATCCGGCTCGCCCTTGATGAGCTCCTTGCCGGAGAAGTCCATGATGACCTCGCCGTTGCCCACCGGGGAGATGAAGCTGTCGTGCTTTTCGGCGGTGAAGCCGGTCATGGGCTGGAACCAGTGGGTGAAATGGGTGGCGCCGTGCTCCACGGCCCACTCCTTCATGGCCACCGCCACCGCGTTGGCCACACTGCGCTCCAGGGGCAGATTCTCGTCGATGGTCTTGCGCAGGGCCTTATAGACGTCCTTGGGCAGCTTTTCCCGCATCACCCGGTCGCCAAACACGAGGCTGCCGTACAGTTCAGGCACATTCTTTGACATAAAACAGCTCTCCTTTCCGGTTCGCGCCCCGCCGGCATGCCGTCGGGCACGAAAAAACGGCGCCCCCGGATGAAACATCCGAAAGCGCCGTTGCTTTCTATGGGTGAAAGTATACTCCTTTTTTTCGCCTTGTCAACACCCTTTTTGGGCGGCGGGCAAAATGTACGGGCATCCCCTCCCCACGGCCCTATAATGTATTTTATTCCATTTTCCCGCACTTTACTGCCGCAAATTGCTAAAGCCTCACCTTTTTACGGGCCTGTTTTTTCGCAAAATGCCGATTCTCACAAAATTTGCTTTACAAACCGCGGGCAAAGAGCGTATGATGAAACACGACAAAGGCGTCAAAGGCCCCTTTCGAGGGGCTTTGGTGTTTTTGTCTTTTTTTATTTTGCAAAACGGGAGGTACTGCCATGAAAACACCCGGCAGCCAGGGCCTTTACTGCCCACAGCTTGAACACGATAACTGCGGCATCGGCGCCGTTGTGGATATTCACGGCCGCAAGAGCCACGCCACCGTGGCCGACGCGCTGACCATTGTGGAACATCTGGAACACCGCGCGGGCAAGGACGCCGAGGGAAAGACCGGCGACGGCGTGGGCATTCTGACCCAGGTGCCCCACAAGTTCTTCCGGCGGGTGTGCTCCGAGGCCGGGTTTGACATCGGCGGCGAGCGGGAGTATGGCGTGGGCATGTTCTTTCTGCCCCAGAGCGAGCTGGCCCGCCGGCAGGCGCAGAAGATGTTCGAGGTCATTGTGGAAAAGGAAGGCCTCGCCTTTTTGGGCTGGCGCACGGTGCCGGTCCGGCCCGATGTGCTGGGCCACAAAGCCCGGGACTGCATGCCGGTGATCTGCCAGGGGTTTGTGAAAAAGCCCGACGACCTGCCTGCGGGTCTCGCTTTTGACCGCAAGCTGTACATCGTGCGGCGGGTCTTTGAGCAGAGCAACGACAACACCTACGTTGTGAGCCTGTCCAGCCGGACCATCGTCTACAAGGGCATGTTCCTGGTGGGTCAGCTGCGCACCTTCTTCGACGATCTGCGGGACGAGGACTACGAGTCCGCCATCGCCATCGTCCACTCCCGCTTCTCCACCAACACCGACCCCAGCTGGGAGCGGGCCCATCCCAACCGCTTCATCGTGCACAACGGCGAGATCAACACCATCCGTGGCAACGCCGACAAGATGCTGGCCCGGGAGGAGACCATGAGTTCCCCCGCCCTCAGCGCCGACGACATCACCCGGGTGCTGCCGGTGGTGAACACCGCCGGTTCGGACTCCGCCATGCTGGACAACACCCTGGAATTTCTGGTGATGAGCGGCATGGAGCTGCCCCTGGCGGTGATGGTCACCATCCCTGAGCCCTGGAGCCACAACGACACCATCTCCCAGCAGCGGCGGGATTTCTACCAGTATTACGCCACCATGATGGAGCCCTGGGACGGCCCCGCCTCCATCCTGTTCAGCGACGGCGACGTGATGGGCGCGGTGCTGGACCGCAACGGCCTGCGTCCCAGCCGGTATGCGATCACCGACGACGGGCGGCTGATCCTCTCCTCCGAGGTGGGCGTGCTGGATCTGGCCGAGGAACACATTCTTAAAAAGGAGCGGCTGCACCCCGGCAAGATGCTGCTGGTGGACCTGGAAAAGGGCGCGGTGCTCAGCGACGACGAGGTGAAGGAGCGCTACGCCGGCAAGGAGCCCTACGGCGAATGGCTGGACTCCAATCTGCTGCATCTGAGCGACCTGCATGTGCCCAACCAGAAGGTGCCCGCCCTCTCCGACGAGCAGTGTGCCCGGCTGCAAAAAGCCTTTGGTTACACCTGGGAGGAATACCGCAACTCGGTGTGCGCCATGGCGCTGAGCGGCTCCGAGCCCATCGGGTCGATGGGCGCCGACACGCCGGTGGCGGCGCTCTCCGGGCAGTATCAGCCGCTGTTCTCCTACTTCCGGCAGATGTTCGCCCAGGTCACCAACCCTCCCATCGACGCGCTGCGGGAGAAGATCGTCACCTCCACCGCGGTGTATGTGGGCAAGAACGGCAATCTGCTGCGGGAGAGCCCGGACAACTGCCATGTGCTGAAGATCAACAACCCCATCCTCACCGATCTTGACCTGCTCAAGATCAAGGCGATGAACCGCCCCGGCTTCAAGGTGGCGGTGGTGCCCATCCTCTTCTACAAGAGCACCCCGATGGACCGGGTGCTGGAGCATCTGTTCGTGGCGGTGGACAAGGCTTACCGGGAGGGCGCCAACATCCTGATCCTCACCGACCGGGGAGTGGACGAAAACCATGTGGCCATTCCCTCGTTGCTGGCGGTGTCGGCGGTGCACAAGCACCTGGTGAAGACCAAGAAGTGCACGGCCCTGTCCATCATTCTGGAATCCGGCGAGCCCCGGGAGGTGCACCACTTTGCCACCCTGCTGGGCTACGGCGCCTGCGCGGTGAACCCCTACCTGGCCCACGCCTCCCTGGCGCAGCTGGTGCGGGACGGCCTTTTGAACAAGGACTACTACGCCGCTGTGGACGACTACGACAACGCGGTGCTGCAGGGCATTGTGAAGATCGCCTCCAAGATGGGCATCTCCACCCTGCAGAGTTACCAGGGCAGCCAGATCTTTGAGGCCATGGGCATCAGCCAGGAGGTCATCGACGCCTATTTTACCGGCACCGTGAGCCGCATCGGCGGCATCACCCTGCAGGACATCGCCGATCAGACCGACGCCCAGCACTCCCGGGCCTTCGACCCGCTGGGGCTGGCCATCGACCTGAGCCTGCCCTCTCTGGGCCAGCACAAGTTCCGCAGCCAGGGCGAGACCCACCGCTATTCCCCCGAGACCATCCACCTGCTGCAGCAGTCCGCGCGAACGGGGAACTACGATCTGTTCCGCCGCTACACCCAGGCAGCGGACGCCGAGCGCAACGGCCTGCTGCGCAGCCTGCTGGAGTTCAACTATCCCGCACAGGGGGTGCCCCTGGAGGAGGTGGAGAGCGAGGATTCCATCGTGCGCCGCTTCAAGACCGGCGCCATGTCCTACGGCTCCATCTCCCAGGAGGCTCACGAGGCCCTGGCGCTGGCAATGAACCATCTGCACGGCAAGTCCAACAGCGGCGAGGGCGGCGAGAGCGACGAGCGGCTGGACAGCGCCGGCACCGAACAGGATCGCTCCAGCGCCATCAAGCAGGTGGCCAGCGGACGCTTTGGCGTCACCAGCCGCTACCTGGTGAGCGCGAAGGAGATCCAGATCAAAATGGCCCAGGGCGCGAAGCCCGGCGAGGGCGGTCACCTGCCCGCCGCCAAGGTGTATCCCTGGGTTGCCAAGACCCGTCACTCCACCCCGGGCGTGAGCCTCATCAGTCCCCCGCCCCACCACGACATCTACTCCATCGAGGACCTGGCCCAATTGATCTACGACCTGAAGAGCGCCAACGACCAGGCCTGCATCTCGGTGAAGCTGGTGAGCGAGGCGGGCGTGGGCACCGTGGCCGCAGGCGTGGCCAAGGCCGGCGCCCAGGTCATCCTCATCTCCGGCTGCGACGGCGGCACCGGCGCGGCCCCCATCAGTTCCATCCACCACGCCGGCCTGCCCTGGGAACTGGGCCTGGCCGAGACCCACCAGACGCTGCTCCGCTCGGGGCTGCGGGGCCGGGTGCGGCTGGAGACCGACGGCAAGCTGATGACCGGGCGGGACGTGGCGGTGGCCGCGCTGCTGGGCGCGGAGGAGTTCGGCTTTGCCACCGCTCCGCTGGTGACCCTGGGCTGCACCATGATGCGGGTGTGCAATCTGGACACCTGCCCCATGGGCATCGCCACCCAGAACCCGGAACTGCGCAAGCGTTTTTGCGGCAAACCGGAATATGTGGAGACCTTCATGCGCTTCATCGCCCGCCAGCTGCGGGAATACATGGCAAAGCTGGGCGTGCGCACCGTGAATGAGATGGTGGGCCGCACCGACCTGCTGCGCCAGGCGCACAGGGACACGGGCCGCGCCGCCGAAGTGGACCTCAGCCGGGTGCTGGCCCACACCGACGCGGCCGGCCAGAGCACCGTGTTCAATCCGGCCGACGTCTACGACTTCGGCCTGGAAAAGACGCTGGACCGCTCGCTCATGGCGCGGGAGGACGTGCGCCAGGCGCTCAACACCGGCAAGCCCTGCCGCCTGAGCGTGCATGTGCGCAACACCGACCGGGCCTTTGGCGCCCTGCTGGGGGCCGAGATCACCCGCCACAGCCCCGACGGCTGGACGGAGGACACCGTCATCCTGGACTGCACCGGCGCGGGCGGCCAGAGTTTTGGGGCATTCATCCCCAAGGGTCTCACCCTCTCCCTCACCGGCGACAGCAACGACTACTTCGGCAAGGGCCTGTCCGGCGGCAAGCTGGTGGTGCGCCCCGACCCGAAGGCCCGCTACGCCGCCGAGGAAAACATCATCGTGGGCAACGTGGCCCTCTACGGCGCCACCGCCGGCGCGGCCTACATCAACGGTGTGGCCGGCGAGCGCTTCTGCGTGCGCAACTCCGGCGCGGTGGCCGTGGTGGAAGGCGTGGGCGAACACGGCTGTGAGTATATGACCGGCGGCCGGGTGGTGGTGCTGGGCCCCACCGGCAAGAACTTCGCCGCCGGCATGAGCGGCGGCATCGCCTATGTGCTGGACGAGGACAGCACCCTCTACCGCAACCTGAACAAGGCCATGGTCAGCATGGAAAAGGTGGAGAGCAAGTTCGACCGGGAAGAACTTTACCGGCTGATCGACGACCATGTGCAGCACACCGGCTCGCCCAAGGGCCAGCGCATCCTGGCCGCCTTTGACGACTATCTGCCCCGGTTCAAGAAGATCATCCCCAACGATTACAAGCGGCTGGTCCAGCTCGCCTCCCAGTTCGAGGAGCAGGGCGTGGCACCCGAACAGGCACAGATCGAGGCGTTCTACGCCAGTCTGGCCACCCGATAAAAAGGAGGCTCGGTTATGGGAAAACCTACCGGTTTTTTGGAATATCCCCGTCAGGAGGGGCCGGTGATCCCGCCCGAAATCCGTTTGGGCGATTTCAAGGAATTTCATCGTCCCCTCTCCCCTGCCGCCCAGGCGCTGCAGGCCGCCCGCTGTATGGATTGCGGCGTGCCCTTCTGCCAGGCGGGCGTGACGCTGGCCGGCATGACTGCCGGCTGCCCGCTGCACAACCTCATCCCCGAGATGAACGATCTTGTTTTCCACGGCAACTGGGAGCAGGCGTGGCGGCGGCTGGAGCGCACCAACTGCCTGCCGGAGTTTACCGGCCGGGTGTGCCCCGCCCTGTGCGAGGCCGCCTGCACCTGCGCAAGGCAGGACGGCGCGGTCTGCACCCATGAGAACGAATTGCAGGTGGCGGAGTACGCCTTCGCCCACGGGCTCTTGGACGCTGATCCCCCCGCCGTGCGCACCGGAAAGACGGTGGCGGTGGTGGGCAGCGGCCCCGCCGGCCTGGCCGCCGCCTGGCAGCTGAACCGCCGCGGCCACCTGGTCACGGTGTATGAAAAATCGGACCGTCCGGGCGGCCTGCTTCGCTACGGCATCCCCAACATGAAGCTGGACAAAGCCGCGCTGGACCGGCGCATCCGCGCCATGGAGCAGGCCGGCATCCGCTTTGAGTGCAATGTGGACGTGGGCCGCGACGTGACCGGCGAGGAACTGCTGGCCCGGTTCGACCGCGTTGTGCTGGCCGGCGGCGCAGGCCAGCCCCGGGACCTGGCGGTGCCCGGACGGGACGCCAAGGGCATCCTCTTCGCGGTGGATTTCCTCGGTCTTGTCACCAAGACCCTGCTGGACAGCGACTTCGAAAAGCCGCCCCGCAAGCTGGCGGAAGGGAAAAACGTGCTGGTGGTGGGCGGCGGCGACACCGGCAACGACTGCGTGGCCACCGCCCTGCGCCTGAGCGCGAAGAGCGTGACCCAGCTGGAGATGATGCCGGCGCCGCCCGACGAGCGGGCCGCCAACAACCCCTGGCCCGAGTGGCCCCGGGTGCGCAAGACCGACTACGGCCAGCAGGAGGCGATCTTCCTGTTCGGCCATGATCCCCGGCGCTACCAGTGCACCGTGTCGGCCTTCAAGACGGATAAGCGCGGCCGGGTGAGCGGTGCGGTGGTGCAGCAGCTCACCCCCCGGCGGGACGAGGCCACCGGCCGCACGATGATGGTGCCGGTGGAGGGCGCTGTGGAGACGCTGCCGGCGGAGCTGGTGCTCATCGCAGCCGGCTTCACCGGGTGTGAAGCATATCTGCCTGCCAGCTTTGGCGCGGCGCTGACCGCGCGGGGCGTGGTGGCGGCGGACGAAGGACAATACGCCGCCAGCGTGAGCCGGGTGTTTGCCGCGGGCGATGTGCGCCGCGGCCCCTCGCTGGTGGTGTGGGCCATCGCCGAGGGCATGGGCGCCGCCCGCGCGGTGGACGCCTCGCTGATGGGCTACAGCAACCTGTGACCCGTCGGCATTGGAAATAAAGGGGGAGAAAGTATGTGTACGATCCTGTGCTATACCGGCCATGATATCGGGCCGAACATCCTGCAGGACTATCTGCTGCGCAGCCGCCGACGCGGCCCGGACGATTACCGGGTGGTACAAACACCGTTCGGGTATCTGGGTTTTGCCCGCCTTGCCATCATGGGCCTTTCCCCGGAAGGGATGCAGCCCTTTGAGCAGGACGGCAGCTGGGTGGTGTGCAACGGCGAGGTGTACGGATTCCGACGTTTGAAGGAAGAACTGACCGAACGGGGCTATTCGTTCAAAAGCGGGTCGGACTGCGAGGTGCTGCTGCCCCTGTGGCGGGAGTACGGTTGCGAGATGTTCGCCCATCTGGATGCGGAGTTTGCCTGCGTTATCTACGACGGGGAGACCGGCAGCCTGATCGCCGCCCGGGACCCCATCGGCATCCGGCCGCTGTTCTACGGCTATCCCACCGCCGGCGGCACCATCGCCTTTGCCAGCGAGGCCGCTGAACTGGAGGGCTGGGTGGACGAGATCCGGCCCTTCCCGCCCGGCTATTATTACCGGGACGGGCGCTTTGTGCAGTACGAGGACATTGCCGCCGTGCGCGGCTACATCCACGCGCCGCTGGAGGAACTTTGCAAAAACATCCGCGAAAAGCTGGTCGCGGGCGTGGAAAAGCGGCTGGACGCCGACGCGCCGCTGGGCTTTCTGCTCTCCGGCGGGCTGGACTCGAGCCTGGTCTGCGCCATCGCCGCGAAACAGCTGCAGACCCCCGTGCGCACCTTTGCCGTGGGCATGGACGTGGACGCCATCGACCTGAAATACGCCCGGGATGTGGCGGAGTTCATCGGCGCGGAGCACACCGAGGTCATCATGACCCGCCAGCAGGTGCTGGAAGTCCTGCCGGAGGTGGTGAAAGCGCTGGGCACCTGGGACATCACCACCATCCGGGCCAGCGTGGGGATGTACCTCGTCTGCAAGGCCATCCATGAGACCACCGACCTGAAGGTGCTGCTCACCGGCGAGATCTCGGACGAGTTGTTCGGCTACAAATACACCGACTATGCCCCCAACGCCGCCGAGTTTCAAAAGGAGGCGGCCAAACGCCTGCGGGAACTCTACTGCTACGACGTGCTGCGGGCGGACCGGTGCCTCGCCGCCAACAGCCTGGAGGCGCGGGTGCCCTTCGGCGACCTGGACTTTGTGCGCTATGTGATGGCCATCGACCCCGCCCGCAAGATGAACGTGTACGGCAAGGGCAAATACCTGCTGCGCAAGGCCTTTGAGGGCGAGGGCCTGCTGCCCGAACACATTTTGTGGCGGGAGAAGGCGGCCTTCAGCGACGCGGTTGGGCACAGCATGGTGGACGACCTGAAGGAGTACGCCGAGGGCCTTTATACCGACGAGGAATTCCAGGCGCGGCGGGCAAAATACGATTACTGCACCCCCTTCACCAAGGAGAGCCTGCTCTACCGGGAACTGTTCGAACAGTTCTATCCGGGCGGCGCGCGGATGATCCCCGGCTTTTGGATGCCCAATCCCAACTGGGAGGGCTGCCGTGTGGACGACCCCAGCGCCCGGGTGCTGGCGAACTACGGCGACAGCGGCGTGTAAAGTCAAACCGCTTTTCATTTTCGGCGGATTCCCGCGGCAACGGGGCCGGGTCTTTTGACCCGGCCCCGCTGTTTTGTTTGCAGGATTGATACAACTTATTTGCCCCGCAGAGGATGAAAGACACCCCGGCCCGTGTTATACTTTTCGTGCGGGAGGTCACCCGCGGAAGGGAGCCCGACAAACGATGAAAAAGATCCTGTTGGCAGTGATCGCGGCCGCGGCCGCCGCGGCCGCGTTTTTTCTCTATTCCCTGGCCACGGTGGAACTGCCGGAACTGGAGATCGACTCCTCCGTCCAGGCGGGGCACAGCGGCGTGGCGCCTTTGCAGGGCCAGCCGGAGAGCGCCCCCTCCCCCGCGCCCGCGGATCCGGAGGCCACAGAGCCTTCGCCGGACCTTGCGTTCCTCTCGCAAGAGCAGCAGGACGTCTTTTCCCGGGCGCAGGAGACGGT
Source organism: Candidatus Allofournierella merdavium (assembly GCA_019118765.1). Lineage (GTDB taxonomy): Bacteria > Bacillota > Clostridia > Oscillospirales > Ruminococcaceae > Allofournierella_A > Allofournierella_A merdavium. The sequence goes on from DWYI01000055.1 coordinate 21,954, forward strand.
GATCTACCTGGCCGACCCGTCCAACCTCGCCTTTCAGACGGGCAACGACTCCGGCGGCGAGGTGCTGCTGGAGGGGCGCAGCTACCTGCTCATCACCGGGCAGGACGAAAACTACCAGGACTTTCGCGCCCGGATGCGCACCATCTTCACCGAGCGCTGCCTGGAACAGCTCGACTTCGACGCGCGCTTTCGTTCCCGTGACGGGCAGCTGGCGGCGCTGGTGGGCGGCGTGGGCGGCGCCATTGACTATGCCGAGTGCCCCGACACCTACCGCCTGGAAAGCGCGGACGACGACGCCGTGACCTTCACCCTCATCGGCCATTACATCCAGCAGCAGCCGGAGGAAACGGACACGGATTTTCTCACCCGCCGCGCCGGCGGCGCCTTCGACAGCACGATGGAATTTTCCATTCGGCTGGTGAACTCCGCTGAAGGCTGGCGGATGGACGAGTTCCACAGCCCCCGTTTTCCCTACACCTTCTGAACCATACAAAAAAGCAGGGCCGCCCCGTGGGGGGGCGGCCCTGCTTTTTTATGTTTCACAGTTGCAAGCGGCGGCGGATGGTGCCGGCCAGCGCCAGCGCGCCCAGGCCCTTCAGAAAATCCGGCAGGATGAAGGGCAGCACACACACCGACAGGCTGGCCCCAAGCCCCATGCCGCTGACAAACATGAACCAGGCGGTGCCAAGGGCGTAGCAGATAAGCTGCGCCGCCAGCACCCCCGCCAGGCGCAGTGCCAGGCGGCTGCTGACACGGCAGACCGCGCTCAGCAGCGCCGCCATCAGCGGGTAGGCCCACAAAAAGCCGGCGGTCATGCCGGTGAGCACCTGTACGCCGGCGGCCATGTTGGCAAACACCGGCAGCCCCACCGCGCCAATGCAGATATAGGCCAGGATGGAAGCCACCGCCCAGCCGGGGGCCAGCATGGCCCCCGCGAAGAACACGCCAAACACGCTCAGGGTCAGGCTGACAGGCCCGATGGGAATGCTCAGCGGGGCCACCACCGCCATAAAGGCGGTGCAAAGGCCCGCGAGGGCGATATTTTTTACCTTCTGATTTGCCGTCGTTTGAATTTTGTCCACGTCCTTTTGTCTGTTTGGCGGCCCGGCCGCATCGCCCTTTATTATAGCACACCTGCCCTTTTTTGCGCAAAGGTTTTGCGCCGGCGGGTCACTGCCCACCGATCCGGTCCATCGCGTTCAAACGGCGCAGCGCGCCGATGTATTGGGCGACGATGACACATTTTTGCAGGTCCTTTTCATCCACGCCCTGGAACGCGCACAGTTCGTCCCACAGCAGCGTGCTGCCCTCCACCAGATAAAAGCCGCTGGCGAGGTCGACCCCCACAAAGATCTTCTGGACATCGTCGCCCCAGAGCGACGCATCGTCCCGGTTTTGGGGAAGATAAAATCGGCTCCCCTCCCCCGCGTTCTCAAGGTAAAACGCCCGCGGGTCGGGTGCGGCGCCCGCCGGCAGCTTCTGCGCCAGGAATTCGTTCATGGTCACGTTGTAGGCAATGACCTGCCTTGCCTCCGGGTCGAAGATCTCGGTGAGGGGATACCTTGCTTGCAGATACTCCAGCACCTGTGCGCCGGTTTTTCGGTTTGGCCTGATCCGATCTTTGTAGCAGGACCAGATCGCCCGCCATTCCGCGAGCATCTCCTTCGTCGGCTCCCGTGTGATCATGGGGTGCGCCTCCCTTTGCTTTGCGTATTTTGCCGGGGACCGGTTCCATCTTAACACGGGCAGCGCTTTTTCGCAACGGCATTCATTCCAGCGGGGCGCGACGGTCGACACCGGCGTAATAATCCGATTTTTCCATCAGGTAGAAGTCGGTGGCGTAGTAGGACGTGGTCTCCTCCAGGCCGGCGGGGCCCACCACCTTCGCGGTGCGCAGGCTCTCCCCCAGCGGGATGACGAAGTGCTCCCCTGTTTCGCCCGCCACCTCGTAGGGCACGCCGTACCCGTCCCGCAAAGTGACCTCCTGCCAGCTGCCGTCGGCAAGGTCGACGGCAAAGGTACTGCCCGACACGCCGCTGCCGTCCGTCTTCGCTTCGGTGCAGGTGAGCAGGAGTTTCCCATCGGCAAAGCAGCCGTCCTCTGCCACCTGGCTGCCGTAGTAGGGAACGCCTTCCGCTATCACCTGCTCCTCACCGGTGCGCAGGTCACGGCGGCGCAGCTGCGCCGCGCGCCCGCCCGCGGGCTCCAGAATATACAGCGCCTCCCCTTGGGAAAAGGCGACGGCGTGGGGTTCGGGGTTGTAGTCGTCGACCATCTGGCCGCTGGCCTCGTAGTGGAACAGCGGGGTCTCCTGGCCGGTGGTCACGTCCACCTCAAAAACATCCGCCACCGCGCTGCGGTAGGAGTCGTTGTTGTGTTCCAGCACCAGTTTTTGGTCATAGGCCCCCAGCAGGATGGTGGGCTCGCTGTACGCCTTCAGTTTTTCCAGTTTTCCGTCCGAAAGGCGCGCCTGATACAGGCACTTCACACTGCTTTGAGAGGCGGGGTCCACCTCGGTGCTGAGGAAATAGACAAAGTCGTCGCTGGCCGCCATCTGCAGGTCCATTCGACCGCTTTGGTACTCCATGCAGAGGGTGCGGTCCGCCCCATTCGCGCCCGCGCGATACAGACGCACCTGGGGATATTCTTCCCCCGTCGGATCCTCTGTGGACGAATAGATCAGGACCGGCCGTTCCCCGTTCTGCTCATCCAACAACAGATAGAGCATCCCCGGCGCCCAGGCGGTGCAGCTGTCGTCGGTGTGGGGGCACTCGGGCCGGGCGCACAGCGGCACCGCCTGGCCGCTGGCCTCGTCGTAATAATACACGACGTTCGGAGCGCCCGCCCCCAGAAAATACACCCCCCGCGCCCCGGCGGCAATGTCGTCCCGCTTGCCGAGAAACCGGATGGGCGAAGCCGCCTGCGCCGGGGCCTGCGCCTGGCCTTGGGACGGGGCCTCGGGCAACCGGTCGCTCTGGGGTGCCGGCCCGCCGCCACAGGCCGCGAGGCCCAGCAGCAAGGTCAGTGCGGCGAACAGCGTCAAAACTCGTTTCATTGTACAGTCTCCTTTTATTTTACTCCCACCTTGCCCGCAGCCGGTCCGCGCACAGCCAGCAGACCGCCGCGGCCAGGGCAAGGAGGATGAGGCCCGCCACGCCATCTCCAGGATGGCGCAGCAGTTCGGCCAGATGGAACAGCGGATACATCCCCACCCAGCGCAGTTGCCACAGGCCGCTCAGCGCCAGCAGGGGCGGCAGGCAGAAGAGAAGGGCGGAAAGAAACATGGCGCTGAGGGCGCTGCCCAGCGCCTCCGAGAGCCAGAGCGTGACCGCCGCCATGCACAGCACCGCCGCAAGACGGGCGATGCCCGCCAGCGCCAGCACCCCGGCAAGGGGCAGCCAGCCGGGCAGCCGGAGATAGTCGGAGAGGCTCATGGCCGGGGCCAACGGGGCGGGCAGGCCGTAGTCCCGCAGCACCACGATGAGCCGCGGCAGGCCCACCAGCGCCCACAGCAGCGCCGCCGCGCCGCCGGAGGCCAGCAGCTTGGCGCTCACCGTTTTGCGGCGGCCCAGCGGGGTGGCCATCACCACCCGCTTCATGCCGCCCCGGTGCTCAAAGGCGAAAAGGCCCGCAAAGCAGACGCTGGCCAGAAGGCCGGACGCAAGGGTATCCCGCAGGTCCCCTTCCCCTATAAAGCAGAACAGCTTTTCCCACCCGCTCTCATACACCAGCTGGGCGCCGGGATGCTCCTGGAGATAGGGCAGATTCCCATAAACGACGCGGTCGAACACCTGCTTTTTCTGGGCGAGGCCATAGTAGGCCCCCATCTGCATCTGGTATTCTTCCGGTGTGATCTCGCCCGCCTGCAGCGCCCGGTCCAGCCGCCGGATGGGCTCGAACTCCTCGCTCTGCTCCTGCAGCCACTGGTAGGCTTCCTGGTCGTAGGGGCCGGAGACGCGGGTCATGTAGGACTGATAATAAATTTCGTCCGCGTTGATGAAGCTTTTGGTCTCGGCGGTCTGCCAGGCCTGATACCCGGCAAAGAACGTCAGCGCCGCAAGCGCGCCACAGCCCAGGGCCAGCTTGCGCGCCTCCTGCCGCAGCACGGTGGTGGGCCGGGTGCGGGGATGGCCCAGCCGCAGGCCCGCGAAGGCGGGCGCGGGCAGCAGCGCCGCCCGGCAGAACACAAGGCAGAAGGCGGCCAGCAGCGCCGCGCACCACAGCGCCGCGGCGGACCACTCCACCAGCGGCAGCGCAATGGGGTGGCCGAACCAGTAGAGATTCCGGTATCCCCCCAGCAGTTCGTTGGTGCGCAGCAGGCTTGCCAGGTTCGCGTATTTCATCACGTTCATCCGGCTGGTGGCGGGGATGGCCTGCCGGATGAGCCACTGGGCCGCGGGCAGCGCCAGGCCGGCGCACCAGCCCGCCGCCGCCCGGCGGCAGACCAGCGCCGCCAGCATGACCCAAAGGCCCATCACAAAGGCCCCCGCCCACTTGGCCAGCAGAAACAGCCCCAGATACTGCCCCACCGTGATGGGCATGGTGCAGCGCATCAGGGCGGGCACGCTCTGGATGCTGCGGCTGAGGGGGCCCAGGCCGAAGGTGAGCTGGCAGTAGGCCAGATTCACCCCGTAGAGCAGCACCAGCACGGCCAGCAGGCTGACCGACAGCGCCCCCAGCTTTGCCGCCGCCGTTTTCAGCCGCCCGCCGGGGGTGGCGCGCACAAAAGCCAGCATGCCGCTGTCCCGCTCGGCGCGCACCAAAAGGCTTGCCAGCAGCAGCATGGCCGCCAGCAGGATGAGGTCGGTGAACGGATAATCCAGGGCGGTGTAAAGGCCCTTTTGAGGCGCGTAGTTTATCTTTACATCGCCCATGCCGGCGTAGGCCGCGGCGGTCTTGTCGATGTTTTCCAAATCGTAGCCGCTCCGGGAGTTCTGGAAGATGGAAATGCCGGACAGCTGCCAGGCCTTGGCCTGCACATCCTCCAGAAACTGCGGATAGCCCGCCACCGTGTCCAGTTCCGCCTTGACGGTGGTGAGGAAATTCACCTCCTGGCCCAGGTTTTCGGTGTAAAGGGTGTAGGCTTTATCCTGATAGACCTGCTCGTACTGTTCAAAAAGTTCGGGGTACTGGGCGCGCGGGTCGGACATATAGCCGTACCGGGCGTTCAGGGCATAGTCGTAGAGCAGCTGCCCCACCTGATAGACGCCCTTGGCGGTATCCAGCTTTTCGTTGACAAGGGCCTGCTGTTCGGCGGTGGAAAGGCCCCGCAGATCCCGCTCCACGGCTCGCCAGGCCGAGGCGGGGGCGGCGTTCGCCCCGGGTTTTGTGCCGGTGTAGAGCAAAAACAGGTTCGTCCCCGCCAGCACCGCAAGGCAGAGGGCGGTGACCCGGCGGCCCCAGACCTTGCGCAGTTCCGCAAGAAGGAGCCTCATGCGCCGCCCTCCTCCCCAAAGACATGGAGATACACGTCCTCCAGGCTGCCGCCGGGGGCGTACTGCTCCACCAGGCCGGCCACCGGGGCCTGGGCCACCAGCCGGCCGTCCTTCAACAGAAGAATTTCCTTTGCCACCGTCTCCACATCACTGACCACATGGGTGGCCACCAGGATAATGCGGTCTTTGGCAAGTTCCGCCAGAAGTCGGCGCAGGCGTACCCGCTCTTTCGGGTCAAGGCCGGCGGTGGGTTCGTCCAGGATGAGCAGTTTCGGCTCGCCCAGCAAGGCGCTGGCCAGCAGAAGGCGCTGCTTCATGCCGCCGGAATAGGCGGCGAGGCGCTTGTCCAGTTCGTTTGAAAGGTTCACCCATTCCGCCACCCGCTCCACCTGGGCGGCGGTGTCCCTGGCCGGTATCTCCTTCAGCGCGCAGAGGTAGGCCAGAAAGCGGCGGCCGGTGTAGCTGTCGTAAAGGCCCTGCTGCTGGGGCATGAAGCCCAGCGCCCGACGGAATTTGACGTCCAGCGCCCGGGCGCTTTTGCCGCACCAGAGCACCGAGCCGCTGTCCTGCGAAAGGCCGCCGGTGATGATGCTCAAAAGGGTGGATTTGCCCGCCCCGTTGGGGCCCAGCAGGCCGTAAAGACCCGGGCCAAGGGTGAAGCTCACCCCGGCCAGCGCCTGCTTTTTGCCTGCCGGACGGCCGAACCGCCCCGGCAGCGCGTAGCTTTTTTCAGTTCCTTCACCTGCAGGGCCGGGGCGTTCGGTTCCATAATGTGTCTCCTTCCATCAGTGCTGTCACTGGGGCAGACGGGAGGCGAGATAGTCCTCCCGGCTGCACACCACATATTCGTAGCGCTCGAAGCTGTACAGGTCGGAGCCGCTGTAACGGGGCACCTGCAACACCAGCTTGTCTCCCAGCGAGCCGGCCACCTGGAAGGGATAGCCGCGCACCGGGTCACAGAGCGTGATCTCCCGCAGTTCGCCCGTGCCGAGGGTGTAGGCCCAGCGGTGCACATTGCCATCCCCGCCGGGGCCGCCATACAGGTCAAACAGCAGGATGCCGTCGTGCCAGGAAGGCGACATCACATAGCCGCCCTCCGCCACGCTCAGGTCCGGGTCGTACTCGCTGTCGCTGCCCGAGGCCAGGTCGCGCACCGTCAGGTGGAGTTTTCCCTCCCGGCTGCTGAGGAGAAAGAGGGAATCGTCGGCCACCAGTGCCCAGTATTCATCCTGCACCCAGTCCAGCACGGGGGTGATCTCCCCGGTGGCGGGATCCACCGCCTTCAGGATGTGTTTCTGCCGGTAAAAGTCATCCGGGGAGGCGGCGCCCGTGTCAGAGTCGCCGCCGATGGTCTTGACCATCAGCTTTCCGCAGGCGGCGCCCACCAAAAAGGTGCTGTTGTCCACTTTGCAGAGGTCGGACAGACTGCCGTCGGACAGGTTCAGCCGTGCGATGGACATGGGGGAATCGCCCTCAAAGGTGGCGAGCAGGAAATAGATGTTTTCCCCATCACCGGCGATGCTGCCGCCGAACTCCTGGTTGGCCGCGAAGGTGTACACTGTGCGCCGGCCGGAACCGTCCGGCTCCATCACGTCGATGTGGGCGGGCAGCGACTCCGTCTCTGACTGATAGCTGCCGAAGAGCAGCACCAGCCGTCCGCCGGTGTACGCAAGGCTGGGCGTGGCGGGAAAGTATGCCGGACAGGCGTCGGTGTCATGGGTGCAGCTGGGGCTGCTGCACAGCACGATGTCCTGGCCGCTCGCCTTGTCGATGAAGCGAAGGTTCGCGTGGGAGTAATCGTCGCTCTCCACGACATAGTAAAACCCCTGTTCGCCCTCGGTCCCCCGGCTGAAGCCGTCCGGATTATCGCTGAGAAAGGTGAGCCGGCCGGCGGGTGCGCCGTCGGCGGACGCGGCGGGAAGGGACGGTGCGGACGGAGCGGAAGATGCGGAAAGCGCTTTTTCGCCGCAGCCCGTCAGCAACAGGCAGGCTGCTAGGCAAATCGACAGAATGTGTTTTTTCACGGTGTGAATACCTCCTTTTGCGGAGCAGGGGCCCTGCTGTGTTTTTTGCGTGCTCAATATGGCGCGGAGCCGGAAAACGGCTCTGCCATGGCGGTGTATGATCGCTGTATCAAAACTGTAAAACCGCGAGGGGCACGTTCACCCTGCCCGGGTCACGGACCGGTAGTTCGGTGCGTTGTTCCAGAAATCCTCCGCACCCATGAGGGCAAAGGCGTGGTCCGCCACCTCCTCGCCGTAGGTGACGCCGCCCGGCCCCGGCGTGCGGGAAGTGTGGTACGAGCGGCTGGGCGAAGTGAGATACTCCTCCCCCCGCCGGGCAAAGATCTGCAGCATCCGCATCTTGTCGTGGTCATCCGTGCTCTCCGCCTGCAGTTCCTGGCGGGTGGCCTTGCCCTCAGAGTCGATGAGATAGTTGTACTGGCTCCCCCCTTCGCCGCCCTGGACCAGATAGCCCCGGTCCAGCACGGCGACGAGCCGCGGCCACTCAGGGGAATAGCGGTCGAGCAGGTCGGTGGCAAGTTCCGTCGTGCTGCCGTCCTCCACCGAAATGATGTGAACGGCCCCGGCAGACTCATCCATGCGGCACAGCACACCCTCCCCCACAGCAGCCCCCACGCTGCCGCCGGCGGCTTTCAGCTCCCGCAGGGCCTTTGTGTCCACATTGTAGGCGGCATAGGAATACTGCCCCGTGCTGAACTCCAAAATCAGCTCCCGCCCCCAGGCCCCCGCGATGCGCAGTTCCGGGCGCTGCACCGACTCATCGACGCTCACCCCGCCGGTGGCGAGGTCCACGGTCACGATCTGTTTCACCGCATCAGTTCCCTCACCGTAATCCGCGACCACGGCGTAGAGATTTTTTTCGTCGGCGGCGGGCAGGCAGGTAAAGGCTTCCGCCGCGCCGAAGCGGACCAGTTCCTGCCGGTTTGCGCCGTCCAGGCCGCACTTCACAATGCGGGGCAGAGCCTTTTCCCCATAGGCCTCAAAGGCCCAATCATTCCAGGGCACGCCGGGATAGACGATGTAGAGAGCGTCATCGCCCGCGCAAACGCTCACATCTGCGCCCGTGTAAGCGAACCAGGCGGGGCAGCTCTCGTCTCCGTGGGCGCAGTTCGGCTGGCTGCAAAGGGGCACATCCTGCAAGGTGGCATAATCCACAAAGCGCAGCAGGCTGTTGCCGCTTTCGTCCCGGGTGAAGTAGTAATATCCCGCCTCCGTGCCCGACCCGTAGGAGGAATCGGGGTTCAAAAAGCGGATGGCGTCCCCTTGCGCCGCCGGGGCGGGGCCCGGCGCGCCGCAGCCCGCCAGCAGGCATACGGCAAGGGCGGCGGCAAAAAAGAGACCCTCCGTGGTTTTTGGTCGCATACAAGCAACTCCCTTCGGACGAGACCGGCAGGGCGGCCCCGCAAAATCCGCCCGCAGGCGCGGGCTCTTCTGTCAGGATACGCCCGCCGGCAGCACCGGGTCATCTGCAAGTTGTATCCAAACTGCAAATTCTGCGGGGCGGTCTTTTCGGCCGGGCCATTCCGGGGATGCAGATCCGTTCCGGCCGTGGCTCGACCGTATCCCTCTTATAGCCTGCTGGGCACAAGAGCACATCCTGTTAAAAGCCGGAGAGGCGCCGCCTGCGCGACGCCCCTCCGGCTGAACATCGATCTTCTCCACCGATCCAGGTCAATGCAAAGGGCCGCCCCGCAGGGCGGCCCTTCTTTTCGCAATTGAAGGCAGCGGCGGAGATGCTCACCGGGGCTGCCATCCCCATCAAAGCGGCGCGCAATACAAGGCCCCGGCAGGGAAAGCAACTCCCGCCGGGGTCCTGTATGTTTACGTTCGGGTCGGTTTTCCGTTTGCGGTTTATTCCGGCAAAACAGCCACACCGTCCGGTATGACCACCACGGACGCGTCGGCGCCTTTGATGCCATAGGCGATTTGAAGCGCCTCGTTCACGTCGGTGGCGGGGATCATATTGGCCCGGCGCACCGTATCCGCATCCAGCCATGTGCTGACCAGGATCACCGGATGGCGGCGCAGGGCCCTGACGTATATCTGGGCGTTCCATTGCTCCGCCAGCGTTTCTTTGGGAGGAATGGCGGAAAGGCCGTTTTCGATCTGTTCCGGAGTGCCGCCTGTCATGATCTTTTCGAACTGTTCGCCGCCAACGCCGTCGCAGCAGGAACAACACATGCACTCCTTCACCAGGGCGATGTACTCGTCGCAGCGCGAAGCATCCGCCATGCCGGGATCGCCCGGCCGGCCGGAGATGTCCCCGCTCAGCCCGATGATGCTCACCCCGCTTTGATCCGCCAGCCTGCGCACCGCTTCCGGGTCTTTGCCGTTCAGGTTCCACAACTCGGTGTATTTGTACCCCGCAGCCCGAATTTTTTCAAATCGCTGCTCAAAGGGCACTTCCTGGAACATCGTCTCGATCACGATCGCTTCTTTCATGGGTTGCCTCCCTCTTTTCAATTCTCTGTGATCCTGGTAACTGGAAAATTTAAACAATTTTTAAAGCGCTTCAATTTTTTCGATAAGAGAAACTCTTTCCCGAAACCGTGTGGGTGGAGCAATTTCAGAAAAGAGCATCTGCAGCATGGGTCGCATTGTTTCAAAAGGACAGCGTGGACTCCCGCACGATCAGTTCCGGCTCAATGATCCGTTTTCCCGGAAGTTCGCCCTTATGCTGGATCTGCTGGAACAAAAGATCCACCGCGCCCCAGCTGACCTCATCCAGGTTTTGATTGATCGTGGTGATCGGCACGGGAGAGACCCTGGAATAATGCACATTGTCAAACCCGGCAACAGCGACCTGTTCGGGCACAGAGCAGCCTCTGTGCCGCAGGGAATTGACCGCGCCCAAAGCCATTCCGTCGTTCACCGCGATGATCGCGTCTATTTCTCTGCCGATGTCCAGCAAATGCGCTGTGAGCGTGTAGGAATAGTCGTAATCAATGGATTCGCATTCGATCAGATTGGTCTCATCCGCGTCCAGCCCGTAGGCGGCAAACGCCCGCCGGTAACCCTGGATGCGGAGGGCCGTTGGGATAGCGGAACGATAACCGGTGTAGAAAACGATTTTTTTGCGTCCCGATTTGAGCAGGTGGGTGACCAGACGGAACGTGCCGTCCTCCAGGTCCACCATGCAGTACGGAACGGTCGTGCCCGCATAATAGGAAGAGGCGAACACACACGGGATGCCCTGATTGCGCAGCAGGTCGATATAGCGGATCTCCGAACCGTCGATGGGGAGATTCAGCGGGATCACCACGACCCCTTCCACATCGCTGCCCACAAAATGCTGCACCGCTTTCTCTTCCAGGTCCAACTGTTCGTTGGACAAAGCCAGGTACATCGTATACCCCTGGCGCTGGATCTGTTTGTCCAGGCAGCGGACCAGCCGGCCATAGAATTCGCTCTCCACGCTGGGTGTCACGACACCAATGATCCCGCTTTTCCCGCTGGCCAGCGTTTGCGCGCTCCGCTTGGGAATATAATGATACTTGTTTGCCACATCCACCACCCGCTGCCGGGTGGACTCTTTGATTTTGGAACTTCCGTTCAACGCGAGGGATGCCGTCGCTTTTGAAACCCCCGCCAGGCGTGCAATGTCTTGTAACTTTGGCATTCTTTCCAGCCCACTTTCTTCGTGTGGCTTTGTTTTCCTGATGCAATTATTGCACGCTTCGACTATTTTTTCAATATTTAAACCGGTTTTTAATTATTTTTGTTCACATCGACAACGCATTTAAAGCGATTTAGGCATTTTGCCAAGCGCAGTATGTTATAATTTTGACCGCTGAACTGGCAGCGGCTTTGCAGGCGTTCGGCTCCGCAAAGTCAGGACCCCCGGCTAAGCCGGGGGCTTGAGTAGGCCCTGGAAGGGCCTCATACCGGCAAGCCTCTCAAGAGGCATTGAATTATCCACCTCTTGCATCACTTGCACGGCAGCCCGTAAACGGGCATTGCTTTTCCACAAATTAACTTTTGGGCAACCATAAAGTTGCTGTTCTTTTCTCGCTTCGCTCGGTACTTGAAGCTAAAGCTTTTTGACACTCCCCGGCAGAGCCGGGGGTTGCCTTTACGCTTAAGCAGACAA